>DASROG010000431.1:0-7678 GCA_035646995.1 Myxococcaceae bacterium | reverse complement strand
GTACCGGTGGTCATGGCCAGCCTCCCACTCCCTCCCCCGGCCCCGGAGCTGGGCACCCCCGACGAGGCGCTCGTCGACCGCGTCCTGGGCGGCGACCTCCAGGCCTTCGAGCTGCTGATGCGCCGGAACAACGAGCGCCTGTACCGGACCATCCGATCCCTGGTGCCCGACGAGGACGAGGTCGAGGACCTGATGCAGCAGGCCTACCTCCTCGCCTTCACCCGCCTCGGGCAGTTCGCGCACGGCGCCCGCTTCTCCAGCTGGCTCCTGCGCATCGGCCTCAACGAGGCCCTCCAGCGGCTCCGCCGCGATCGCCGCTGGCCACGGGCGGCCCCCGAGGTGCTCGAGGAGGAGCCCTCCATGCATGCCACTCCCGAGCAGGGCCTCGCCCGCGCTCAGCTCAACCATCTGCTGGAGCAGCTCGTCGACGAGCTGCCCGAGTCGCACCGCTCGGTCCTCGTGCTCCGAGAGGTGCAGCAGCTGTCGACCGCCGAGGTCGCCGAGGCGCTTGGCCTCAGCGCCGACAACGTGAAGCAGCGCCTGTCCCGGGCCAAGGCCATGCTCCGGGACGCCCTGGAGCAGCGGACCGGCGCGTCACTGGCCGAGCTGTACCCATTCGAGGCACCGCGCTGCGACCGCGTCGTCGCCGGCGTCCTCGCGCGGCTGCCGGTCCGGCACTGAAAGCCCCCACCCCGGGACCCGCCGGGCCCACACCGTCCCACCTCTGCGGGAAGGGCAGGGAACTCCGCGATTTTGGTACGCTTCCCCGAGCTGGCTGGAGCGGGGTCGACGCCGTCGTGTTGCACCCCTCCGCAACACCTCGAAGGACATCCCGACAGGGGAGGCCGCGCGTTTGGGGACCGGTGCCGATTCCGTCAAGGCGTACTCCGCCGTCCTGCACAAGAAGCCGAACGACGCCGAGGCCCTCGCCGCGCTGGAAGCGCTGCTGAAGGACGAGGCGGTCCGCGCCGAGGCGGCACGCGCCCTCATTCCCGCCTATGAGGCAGTGAAGGAGCACCGGAAGCTCGTCGCTGCGCTGGACCTCGTCGCCGAGATGACCCAGGACCAGCTCGAGCGGGTGCTCGCGCTGCAGCAGGCGGCGCACGTCCACCTCCACCACCTCCGCCAGCCCGAGCTCGCCTTCGCCGCCCTCTCCCGTGCGCTCCGCCTCTCGCCGGCCGATCCCAACCTCCGCACCGCCGCCCGGCGTGCCGCCGAGGACGCCGACGCCATGGACGGCTTCGCCAGCGTCCTCAAGGAGCTGGTCGCCCGGGGCGACCTCGAGTCCGGAGCTCGGGTGGCGCTCCACCGCGACCTGGCCGACGTGCAGGAGAGGAAGCTCGACGATCGCCGCGGCGCCATCGCCCAGCTGGAGTCGGTGCTGGTCATCGACCCCGGGAACGTCGACGCGCTCCGCGGGCTGCAGCGACTGCTCCGGGCCACCGAGGACTGGCGGCGCCTGGTCTCGGTGCTGGACAGCCTCGCCAGCGCCGTGCCGGATCCCGCGGAGAAGATCGCCCTCTGGCGGGAGATGGCCCTCCTCCGCGAGGGGAAGCTCGAGGACCGGGAGGCGGCCGCCTCCGCGTGGCGCCGGGTCTCCGAGGCCGACCCGCTCAACCGCGAGGCGGTCTCTGCACTCGACCGGCTCTACACCACCCTCGGGAAGTTCGAGAACCTGGCCTTCGCCCTCGAGCTCCGCCGCGCCCAGGAAGGCCAGAGCCCGCAGGGGCGCGAGGCCACCTTCCGCCTGGCTCAGCTCCGCCGGGAGAAGCTCCAGGACTTCGGCGGCGCGCTCCAGCTGCTCGCCCAGGTGCTCTCCGAGGACCCCGGCCACACCCCCACCCTCGACCTGCTCGACGCCTGGGCCCGCTCGCACGACCCGGAGAGTCGGAGCGCGGTGGAGACGCTGGACCCCTTCCTCGCCCGCTCCGGCCAGCACGCCCGCCGGGTCGCCATCCGCGAGGCCCGGATCGCCGACGCGCTCAGCGACGAGAAGATCCGCCTCACCCAGGAGATCCGTTCCATCCAGGAGCGGGACATGGGCCAGCCCCTGCGCGCCTTCCAATCCGCCGGTCAGGCCTTCGCCCAGAACGTGGATCGCGCCAGTGCCCGGGCAGACCTGGAGCGCCTCGCCCGGGTGAACGGCAGCTACGAGGAGCTGGCCTCGACTTACGAGAAGGTCGCCGCCGAGACCCGCGGCCCCGACCCGGACAAGATCTCCTGGCTCCGCCGCGCCGCCGAGCTGCGCGAGCACCTCGCCCAGAGCGACGAGTCGATCAAGGACTGGCAGGCGCTTCTGGCCGAGGCCCCCCAGGACCGCCAGGCGCTCGACGCGCTGGGGAAGCTCTTCGAGCAGACCAAGAACGCCAAGCAGCTCTCGGACGTGACGCTCCGCAAGGCCCAGCTGGCGTCCGATCCGCACGAGCGCCGGGTCCTGCTGCTCAAGGCCGGCGAGGCCCTCGAGACCGCATTGGACGACGCCCGGGCCATCGACGCCTTCAAGGAGGCGCTGGCGCTGCGCCGCGGAACCGACGGGCTCGAGGCGCTGGACCGCCTCTACGCCCGCTCCAAGCGCTTCGAGGAGCAGGCCGATGTGCTGGCCCAGCTCGCCGCGTCCACCACCGCCGAGGCCCAGAAGGCGCACTTGCTCCGCCGGGCGCAGCTCCTGGAGCGGGAGAAGGCGCTCCCTGCGGCGGTCGAGGGCTACGCCCGGCTCCTCGCCGTGGCCTCCACCGACTCCAACGCCGTCGCCGGCCTCGAGCGACTGATGGAGCTACCCGACGTCCGTGCGGACGCCGCGCGCCTGCTCGAGCCCGTCTACCGGAGCCTGAACGACGTCCGGCACCTGGTGGAGGTGCTGGAGATCCGCCTTGCCGGGGCCTCGCCCCAGGACCGGCTGCCGCTCCTCGAGGAGATCTCCAACCTCCGCGAGACCCTGGGCCAGAAGGACCTCGCCTTCGCCGCCCGGGTGCGCGCCTTCGGCGAGATGCCGGAGAGCGCCGAGGCCCGCGAGCAGCTGGAGCGGCTGGCCGCCGAGACCGGCGCCTTCGAGGAGATGGCCGCCGCCTACCAGGACCAGCTGGAGCGCGGCGTCACCAACGCCACCTCCACCGAGCTGTGGCGCCGCCTGGCGGTCCTCTGGTCCGAGCGGCTGGAGCGGCTCGACCTCGCGATCCGTGCCTACGAGGAGCTGGCCCGCCGCGAGCCGCGGAGCATGGCGGTGCTGGAGTCGCTGGCCCGCATCTACACTCGCTCCGGCGACGCCCGCGAGCTGGCCTCGGTGATGAAGCGGATGGTGATGGCCGAGCCATCGCCGCCGAAGCAGATCGATCTTCTCTTCCGCCTGGGCACGCTCGCCGAGGAGACGCTGGCCGACAAGCAGCTGGCCGCGCAGTGCTACGGGGAGATCCTCGCCCGCAAACCGGACGACGACGACGCGATCAAGTTTCTCGGGAAGGTCCTCACCGAGAGCGAGCGCTGGCCGGAGCTGGCATCACTCATCGTCCGGGAGATCCAGCTCGCCGAGTCCACCGGCCGCCACGAGGAGATGTACGACCTCATGGTCCGGCTTGGCCGGCTGCGTCTCGCGCGGCTGCGGGACCCCCGCGGCGCGCTCGACATCTTCGAGGACGTGCTCCGCCGGAAGCAGGGGCACGCCGGAGCCATCGGCGCCCTCGAGGAGATGGCCCGCTCGGACAGCCCGCTGCGGGGCGAGGCGGCCGAGGCGCTCGAGCCCATCTTCACCTCCGGCGGCGACCACCTGCGGCTGGTGCAGATGCTCGAGTCGCGTGCCTCCACCGAGCCGGTGGCCGAGGAGCGCGCGGCGCTGCTCCGCAAGGTGGCCAAGCTCTACGCCGGGCCGATGCAGAACGCCGACCTGGCCTTCGTCTCCGCCAGCCGGGCGCTGCGGGAGCTGCCCGACGAGGAGGCCTCGCTCACCCTCTCGGTGACCCTGTCGGAGCGGGCCACCCACGGGGGCGAGGAGCTGGCCAGCCTCCTGGAGGAGATCCTCCCCCGCGCCTCGGAGGACGCCGCCCAGGTCGCCATCCTCCGCGCGCTGGGCAAGACGCAGGAGAAGCTCGGGCACGGCGCCGAGGCCATCGACGCCTGGCGCCGCGTGCTGGAGACGGTTCCCTCGGACAGCGAGGCGATGGGCTCCCTGGTGCGGCTCTACCAGGCGGCGGGGCGTGCTCCCGAGCTGCTCGAGATCTACAAGCGCCAGGTGGCGATCAGCGAGGACCCCGCCGTCCGAGCCGCGCTGCTCTTCCAGATCGCCGGGCTCCAGGACGGCGCGCTCCACGACACGGTGGGGGCCATGGCCACCCTCCGCCGCCTGCTGGAGCTGAAGCCCGACGACGCCCAGGCCCTGGAGAAGCTGGACTCTCTCTGCGAGAAGCAGGAGCGGTGGCCCGAGCTGGCGGACGTCATCGGCCGGCGGCTGGCGCTCCCGGGCGGAGACCTGGACCTCGATCTCCGGACCCGCCTCGCCGTGGTCCGGGAGACGAGACTCCTCGACAAGTACGGCGCGCTGGAGCTGTACGCCGAGGTACTCGCCGCGCAGCCCAGGCATGCGGGTGCGCTGGGGCAGCTCGAGGCGTGGGCGCAGCGGGAGCCGCAGAACAAGCCGCTGGTCGAGGTCCTCTTCGGCGCGTACCGGACCACCGGGGAGCAGGCCAAGCTCGGCTCGCTTCTCGAGCTCCGGGTCGGCGCCTCGGCGGACCCCTTCGAGCGCAAGCAGCTCCTGGTGGAGCTCGCGGGCCTCCAGGAGGCGGCGCGGGATCCGGCCGGGCTCTTCGATGCCCTGAGCCGGGCCTTCCAGGAGGACCCGAACGACGGCGCGCTCCGGGACCGGCTGGGCAAGGCCGCCGACGCGGCCCGGACCTACCCCGAGCTCGCCCAGCTTTACGAGGAGGAGCTCCCCCGCATCGCCGAGACCAAGGACGCCGCGGCGGTGCTCCTCGAGCTGGGCGGGCTCTACGAGGAGCACCTCTCCAACCCCGCCCGGGCCATCGAGGTCCTGGAGCGGTCGCGCGAGCTGGACGCGTCCACGGCCCTCCCGGCGCTGACCGCGCTGGCGCGGCTCTACGGGCAGGCCGGGCGCAGCGACCGGCTGGTCCAGAGCCTCGACGAGCTGGAGAAGCTCACCCCTGACGTGAACGAGCGGGTGCAGATCCTTTTCCGGCTCGGCCAGGTGGCCCAGGACGAGCTGGAGGACGAGGCCCGTGCCGCGGACGCCTTCGAGCGGCTGCTGGCGCTGGACAAGACGCACCTGCCGGCGGCGCGGTTGCTGGAATCCATCTACGAGCGGAGCGGGACGCCGGACCGGCTCTTCAATGTGCTCCGCATCCAGCGCGACCTCACCTCCGGCCCCGAGCGCGAGCGCATCCTGGCCAAGATGGTGAAGGTCTCGGCCGAGGGCCTCGCAGACCTCGAGGCCTCCATCGAGCTGTACAGCGAGCTGTTCAAGAAGAACCCCAAGTCGGACCAGGCCTTCGGCGCGCTGGAGCAGGCGCTGGAAAAGGCAGGCCGCTGGGAGGACCTGCGTGCGCTGCTGGCGGGGAAGATTCCCCAGACCGCCGAGCCCCGCGAGCTGGTGCGCCTCAACGAGAAGCTGGGGGTCGTCCTCTACCGACACCTGGGCCGGGGGGAGGAGGCGATCGCCCCGCTCCGCACGGCGCTGGAGCGGGACGCCCGGAACCGGAACGCCCTGGAGACGCTGCGCGACATCGACGAGCAGCTCGGCCGCCGCGAGGAACTGGTGGCGGTGCTCCGCCGGCTCATTCCTCTTCAAGAAAACCCCGAAGGGGTGAAGGCCCTCCGCATCCGGCTCGCGGAGGTGCTGGGGGAGATGTCACGGCGAGAGGAGGCGCTCGATGCTGCCCGCCGCTCGCTGGAGATCGAGCCGCATACCGTCCCCGACCTGGACCGGGTGAACAAGCTCTTCCTCGGGCTCCGCGCGTTCGGCGACGCGGTCCGCACCCTCGAGCTGAAGGCCGAGGTGTGGCAGCGGCAGGAAGAGAAGGACGGGGTCATCACGGCGCTGTGCGAGATCGCCGAGGTGTGGATCGGCCAGGCCAAGAAGCCGGAGCTGGCCGCGCCCATCCTGGAGCGGGTGCTGGAGTTCGATCCCGCCAACCGCGACGCCTACGAGCGAGTCCTCTCGCTCTACTCCGACGCCGGTGACTGGCGCGCCTACTCGCAGGCGGTTGACCGCTACCTGCACAACCTCGTGACCGACGAGGACAAGATCAAGGCGCTCCGCGAGCTGGGCCGCATCCGCGAGCAGAGGCTCGGGCAGAAGGACGCGGCGTTCCTCGCGCTGTGCCGTGCCCTCCAGCTCGACGCCTCGGACGACTCGCTTCGCGAGGACGTGGAGCGGCTGGCGCAGGAGACCGGCTCGTACGAGGAGCTGGCGGCGGTCTACGAGCAGGTGGCCGACGATCTCCCCCGCGGTCCCCTGGCCGAGCGGATGTACCTGGTGCTGGCCCGGGTGCAGGACCGGAACCTGGACGATCCCGGCGAGGCCGAGGCCGCGCTCCGGAAGATCCTCGAGTTCGACCCGACCAACGCCTCCGCCCTCGACGCGATGGCCCAGATGTTCGGCCGCCGCGGGCGCGATCGCGAGCTGATCGTCTCGCTGGAGCACAAGATCGAGGCGGCTCCGTCCATCGAGGCGCGGAAGACGATCTTCCGGGAGATCGCCCGCATCCACCTCGAGCGGCTGAAGGACCCTGACGAGGCGGCCAACGCCCTCATCCGCGCGCTGGAGCTGGAGCCGGACGTGGAGACCCTGGGCGAGCTCGGGAAGCTCTACCGCGATCAGCACATGTGGGGCGATCTCGCCGCCACGCTCGCCCGGACCCGAGATCTCTTACCCACCTCCGAGGAGCGGGCCCAACTCCAGAATGCGGTCGCCTCCGTCCAGGAGCGGGAGATCGGCGACGAGGAGGCGGCGATCGAGGCCTACCGAGAGGCCCTGGGCCTGGATCCGCGCAACTCCGAAGCGCTCGCTGCGCTGGAGCGGCTCTACACCAAGCTCGATCGCCCGGCGGACCTGCTCGCCATCTACGAACGGCAGCTGGAGCTGACCGAGGACTACCGGGAGAAGGTGAAGATCCTCTTCCACTCCGCGGCCATCTGGGAGGACCGGTACCAGAACCCAGCCAACGCCGACGCCTGCATCGATGGCGTGCTCGCACTCGACCCCACCAACCTCCAGGCGATCAAGGCCCTGGAGCGGCTGCGCCGCGCGCAGGGCCGGTGGGAGGACCTGGTCGGGGTGCTCGAGCGGCACATCCACCTCGCCACCGATGCCCAGGAGCAGGCGGACCTCATGGTGGAGGCCGGCGAGGTGCTGAGGGCGAATCTCCACCAGACCGACAAGGCGGCGGACGCGTTCCAGGCCGCCCTCGGCGTCTTCCCCGGGCACACCCCGGCGCTCCACGCCCTGGGCATGGTCTACGAGCGGAGCGGCAACTGGCCCTTCGCCCTGGAGATGCTGCACCAGGAGGCCGAGGAGCTCGGGAACGACCCGCGGGCGGTGGAGGTGCTCCACCGGATGGGGAAGATCAACGAGGACATGCTGATGGACGTGTCCTCGGCCAAGGCCTGCTACACGCAGGCGCTGCACATCGATCGGGAATTTCTGCCCTCGCTCCAGGCGCTCCGCGGCATCGCC
>DASROG010000430.1:0-5375 GCA_035646995.1 Myxococcaceae bacterium | reverse complement strand
GCGAGCGTCCGCACCAGCATCGCGTGCACCAGCATCCCGGCGAAGGTCCCGGCGACGAAGCGCAGCGCCTCCGGTACCCACGCCGCAGCCGAGCTGCGGAACGCGAACCGGCGATTGCCCAGGAAGGCGACGGTGCTTCCCACCCCCACGCCCAGCATCGCGCCCTCGGCGCTCGAGGCGCCCAGCCAGCGCATCGCGGCGAGCAACACACCGACGTCCACGAGCGTGGCGACGGCGCCCACCAGGAGGCTCGGTACCGCCCAGGAGCGCAGGGAGCCTTCGCCGCCGCGTGGCTTCATTCCGGAGTGAGTGACGTAGCAGGCCGGTCCGGGGCCGTTCAAGCGGGTGCTTCCGCTCGTAACGGAAGCGTCACATCGGTGAGCCCTCGGGCGAAGAGCTCGCGGTGGCCCAGCTCGGGAGCGCGCTCCAGCCGCTCTGCCCGGACCACGTCGCGCAGGAGCGCCGTCCCCTCGGGAAGCTCACGCACCGAGCAGAGTCCCCGCTCGAGCCGGAGCGCCTCGGGCAGCGCCACGTGCGGCGCGACGAGCCAGGCATCGTGGAGCGCCGGCATGGTGCAGGCGAGGACCCGTACGTCCGCCGAGTGGCCGGGAGCGACCTCCTCGACCGCCTGGCGGAGGTCATGCCCCTCGGGCGGGGCGAAGAGCCCGGCGAGGTCCGCCTCGCCTCCGAGGAGCGCCTCGATGCAGGCCTGGTAGCTGCCGAGGAAGAGCTGCTGCCCGAAGAGCTTGCCCGGCTCGAGCCCGCGCTCCCGCAGCCACGCCATCGGCAGGAGGTGACCGGCGAGCGAGACCCGGTCCACCCAGGCGGCCGTGGTGCCCCCGAGCGTCTCCAGCTGCAGGAAGGAGTCGCTGCGCACCAGGAGCGCCGAACGCGAGCGCACCGAGCCGCGGCGGAGCGGCCGCGCCAGCACGCGCGCGCCGAGGGCCTCGGCACGGGCGGCCACCAGCGGAGGCGCCCAGGCCGCGTCCACCTCGCTGCGGCGGAGCGCGTCGGTCAGCGCGTCGTAGTCGGGCAAGGTGACGACCGAGACCTGCCGCCCCACGACGCCCGAAAGCACCCGGGTGAGACGGCCGATGGCCCCCGGCGCCGGTGCCACCGGGAGCGAGGGGGGCAACCCGAACCGGAACGCGGTGCGCGGCGCAGTCACGTGCTGTTCCAGACGGCGGAAACTGAGTGGGTTGGTCGGATGATTGCGCCGCAATCGCGGGCGAGGTCAAGCAAGGGCCGATCAACCCACTCGGTCTCCGCCATCAGGTGTCCTCGGCGCGAAGCCGGGCGACCTCGTCGTCGGCGAGGCCGAAGGTGGCTTGCAGCATGTCGAGCACCCGCAGCTCGGCGGAGGACGGCCTGCCCGAGGACTGCGCGATGCGGACCGCGAGACCGAACGCCCTCACCCGCTGGGCGTGGGTGGTGAGACCGTGCGCGAGAACGCGGAGCCGCTCGGGCAACCCCTGCTCGGCGAGCGCCTGCACCGAGTCGGTGAGGTACGACTGCGCCCGGGCCGCGTCGATCTCCTGGAACAGCGGGTCCGACGCCAGCGACTCGACGAGCGCGCGCGACTCGGGGGGCTTCACCTTCCCGTCGGCCGCGGTCACCAGGACCATCACCTCGGCGTAGAGCCGCTCCAGCGGCTCCCCGAGGACCTCGTTGAGCGACCGGCCCGACTCCACCACGTCGACCAGCTCCGCCACCTCGTCCTCGGCAATGCCGAGCGCGGCCTGGAAGGTCTTGAGCAGGCCCAGCTCGGCCCGGGTGGCCTTCTTGTCGGCGAGGGCGACCGAGGCGGCGAGGCCGAAGGCGAGGAGCCGGTTCTGGTGGGTGGGCAGCCGGTCCCGCAGGCGCTGCAGGATGGACTCCAGGCTGGACTGCGACGCCAGCCGCTTCACGCTCTTCTCCACCAGCTCGGTGATCTCCTCCGACCGGGTCCCGTCGAACTCGGGGCGCTCGAGCACCCGGCGGAGCAGCGCCTGGATGGAGCCCTCGGTGAGCGTTCCGTCGGCCATCGCCGCGAGCAGCATCACCTCGACCAGGGCGGCGTTGCGGTCCGACCGGGTGGTGCCTTCGTTCTCCGCCTTCATGCTGCGTCTCGCTCCTTTTCCCGTGGGGCGGCGAGGGCCGCGAAGTCGAACAGCTCCCGGTCGGCGAGGTGCGAGGGCCGCACGTTCCCCATCGCCGAGAGCACGCTGCTCCGGACGTGCGGGATCTCCTTCTCCAGATCCTCCAGCAGGCGCTTCATCCGCTTCCGCTGCAGCTGCTCCTGCGTGCCGCAGAGGTCGCAGGGGATGATCGGAAAGCGCTTCAGGGTCGCGTACTCGGCGATCTCCGCCTCCGGCGCGTAGATCAGCGGGCGGATGACGGTGTTCCGTCCGTCGTCCGAGCGGAGAATGGGCGGCATCCCGCGGAGTGTCCCGGCGAAGAAGAGGTTGAGGAGCAACGTCTCGGCCGCGTCGTCGCGGTGGTGGCCGAGGGCGATCTTGTTGCAGCCGAGCTCCACCGCCGCGCTGTAGAGGATGCCCCGGCGCAGGCGCGAGCAGACGGTGCACATCGTCTTCCCCGACGGGGTCTTCTCCAGGACGATGGAGTAGGTGTCCTCACTCAGGAGGCGGAATGGCACCCCCTCCCTGCCGAAGTGGTCGACCAGCTGCTGCCCGGGGAAGCCGGGGTGCCCTTGGTCCAGGGTGACCGCCAGCACCTCGAAGCGCACGGGGGAGCGGCACTGGAGGATGCGCAGAAGCTCCAGGAGGGTGTGCGAATCCTTCCCTCCCGAGACTCCGACCATGATGCGATCGCCCTCGGCCACCAGGCCGAAGTCGGCGATGGCCCGGCCCACGTAGCCGAGCAGGCGCTTCTCCAGGCGTGATTCGGTGTCCAAGGCGGGCGGCATCCTACGGACCTCCGCTGTAAAAGACGACCCTTCGTGACCCCCTTCAGCCAACCCATCCACGATGTCACGGACCCAACGGGCACCGCGGCCGTCGTCCAGGCGCTCGAGCCGCAACGACTGTTCGCGGTGGACCTCGAGGCGGATGCGATGCACGCCTTCCGGGCGCGGCTGTGCTTCCTGCAGATCGGCACCGACCGCGACATCTGGCTCCTGGACACCCTGGTCCCGGGAGTGGAGGCCTCGGCGGTGGCCGGGCTGCTCGCCGATCCGCTGCGCACCAAGGTGTTCCATGCCGCCCAGGGGGACCTCCAGTTCCTGGCGGAGGCGGGGGTGCGGGTCCGGGGACTGTTCGACACTCACCGCGCGGCCACCCTCCTGGGGTGGCCGAAGATCGGGCTCGCGGACCTGGTCGCGGAGCGGCTCGGGGTGACGCTGGACAAGGCCCACCAGCAATCGGATTTCTCCATCCGGCCCCTACCCCCGGAGATGCGCCGGTACATCGCCGACGACGTGCGCTACCTCACCGAGTTGGGCCGGCTGGTGGGCGCGGCGGTGGTGGCGGCGGACATCGTGGAGGAGGTCCAGCTGGACTGCGAGCGGCTCACCGACGAGGCGGTGGCGCGTCCGTCGGTGGCCCCCTTCGCGATGAAGATTCCTCGCACCCTTCCCCCGGCGGAGCAGGCCTTCCAGCTCGCGGCCAGCACCCGGCTCCATGCGCTGCGGCTCTCCTGGGCCGAGGCGGCGGACGTCCCGATGGGACGGATGCTCTCCAACGCGGCCATCCAGGAGCTGGTGACCCGTCCACCGCGGGACCGGAAGTCCCTGTCCCGGACCCCGGGGGTGCGCGGCCAGGTGGTCCGCGAGCACGGGGACGAGGTGCTGGGGCTGCTGGCCGGCCTGCGCGCGGCCGCCGAGCGGGGCGAGCTGCCCGTCCCGACCGCGCCCTCCCGCGACCCCGGCCGGCGGCGGCGGGAGGAGGCGCTCAAGGAGCTCCGGGCGGCGAAGGCCCTCGAGCGCGGGGTGACGCCCAGCGTCGTCCTGCCCAACCCTCTGGTGGAGCAGCTCGCGGCAGCTCCGCCGGCGGACCTGGACGCAGTGTCCCGGGTGCCCTATCTCGGCGAGAAGCGCACCCGCCTGTACGGAGCAGCGCTGCTGACCGTGCTGGCGGGCGTCTCCTGAACTCCGGGCGTCCCGCGCCGCGCGGGTCGTGGCGTCGCGTCATCATGCGAGGTTGCACTTGCCGGAGGCGCAAGACTCGAGACGGATGATCGGCGTCCGCCCGGACATCATGGGCGACCCGACGGTGGCGGCGGAGATCGGAAAGGCATGGCCACCCGGGCGGTCGCCCCTGATGCAAGGCGCGCTGGCGAGCCGCTTGCTTCGGCTGCCCTCGCGGGCGGAGGGGCGATGCGGAACTGGGCGGTGTTGCTGCTGGCCGGGACGGTGGGGTGCTCGGGTTGTTCGGGTGGGGAGACGCCCCCATCTCCCGACGAGGACGTCGTCCGCGATGGTGGCATCTGGTCGCCGGACCGCGGAGCGGGGATCGAGGTGCTCGCGCGGGGGCGGAGCCTGCCGCCTGCCCACGTCGCCGATGCGGCCGAGCTGCGGCCCGATGCCGGAGCGGGACCGTTCACCGACATGCGCGTCCACGTCGACCTCAGCGGGGTGGTCCGGACGGTCCCCTGCGCCGTTCCGAGCGGGAGCTACTGCGACGGCTTCGCGGTGGTCCAGGCGTCGGGCGAGGACATCGCCGTCGACACCTACGCCTACCTGGGGCCGAAGCCACCGTGCCGGTCACGGTGGGCCGAGGGGACACGGGTGGCGTCCCTCTCCGGCGTGTGGCAGCAGCGCACGACCGGAGCGGCGTCGCTCTCGGTGCTTGCGCTCTCCAGCTGCGACGACCTGGACGGTCCGGCCCCACCGGAGGGCTCCCCTGCCCCGGCGTCGGACGAGGTGCACCAGCTCGTCAGCGGGTGGGTCGCAGGCCGCCTGGTCTCGGTGCACGGGGTGGTGGTCGCGCGCTGGAAGAGCAGCTCCGGAGCGTTCGGCTTCGCGCTGCAGGACCCCGGCGGAGCGCCGGCGAGCGGAGTCCGGGTGGTCCGCCCCCGGAGCTCGCCCATCCCCGCGAGCGCGCCGGAGGTCGGAGACTGGATCCGGGTGACGGCTCGCACCGGGCGGGACGACGAGCACCTGCTCGAGCTGTGAGACGGCAGCGCAGCGGCAGTCGCCTTCAGGCCGCGATGCCCCCGGCGGAGCGAGCGTCCGTCGCTGGATGAGACGCGAACACGAACGGTGCTGCGAGGGGCGCTCCTCTCCCTGGAGTGCCGTCGGGAGCATTCGGAATGACCCACCTGTCCGCGCCGGGGATCCCACGGTGACCGCCGGCCGTGGAACCCGCCGCCCGACCAGGTTCAGCCCGGTCGCGTCGGCGAGGTCGAGGCGCCCGACGGATCCTGGCTCGACCTCGCTC
>DASROG010000429.1:0-7478 GCA_035646995.1 Myxococcaceae bacterium | reverse complement strand
GGGTGAGGGTGTCGCCCTGCGCCTCCAGCACCTCACCCTGGAACTTGGGGAAGAGGTCCAGGAGCTGCTCGACCAGCGCGGTCATGGGAGCCGAGCTCACCGGCCCCGACGCGCCCGGAGCCGGCTGCGACGGCGAGGACTGGGGCTGGGCGGTGTCGGCGATCCCTATCACGATCAGAAGGGCGATCGGCAGAGCGGACAGGATCCCGCGAGCCCAACGAAGCATTGTGGCTGGCATCATTCCCTCAACGCGCCTCCCTCCAGGTTCGAGCGGTCGGCGCCGCGACGGCGCTCCCAGCCCACCACCGCCCGGAACGTGGTCGGCGCGGGTGGATTCTGGATGACGAGATAGACCCAATCCGCGAACGTGGGGTTCGAGTTCTCCCCGACCACCGCCGCGATCCCCTGACCGAGCGAGGTCGAGCGGGACAGGTAGCGATCCCACAGCATCGGTCCCCGCCCCTCGTAGAAGCGGAGCAGATCGAGCGGATACGTCACCGCGGTCTGGGGCGACGGAGAGCCGGTCACCCGGTACGGCAGATAGTAACGCAGCGCCGCCGGCTCCGGGCCGAGAGACGTCCCCTGCAGCGCGAGGCGGACCACTTCCTGGAAGCGAGTCGTGGTGGGACCGATCACCCACACCGACCGCTCACCCGGATTGCCCTGCCACACCACCTCGTCCCAGCGCCGCGAGCCCTCACCCGGCCGGATCTCCGCGATGACCTTGACCGCCCGGAACGAGGTGGCCACCGCCTCCCAGCCGTACCGGAGCGTGCGGTCGCTCAGCACCGCGCCTCCCGGCACCTCGCCGCTGTCGAGGTCGCGGCCGAGCCGCTCCATGACCAGTTCTCCCGAGCCGGTGCCGAGGGGGCCGTCCAGGTAGTGATTGAAGCCGTCTCGGTGGATGCTCGCCACCTGGAGGCGGTACTCGACCGCCCCGACAGGGGCCGCGAGCCCGAGCACGAGGACGAGCGCCGCGAGCAGCCTGAGCCCTGGGGGCACCTTGTGCATCGACGTGACTATACGTCGGGAGCCCGGCCCCGGCAAGAAACCACTGGAAGACAAGGCGGAAAGACAACGGGCCCGGGGGGCGACCCCCGGGCCCGAAGCCGACTGCAGACCGCGTGTTAGAACGTGAAGCGCACGCGGGAGGTAGCGATGAACGGGTTGTTGACGTTCCGTCCACCCGCCAGCGGATCCGTGACGGCGTCCAGCGCGGGGCCGGGCAGCATGTAACCGGCCGCGTTGTCCCACACGAGCCCGTCAGCGAAGCGCCAGCTGACCAGCGCCATGAACTCGGTACCGACGAAGCGGCTGCGGTCACGAGCTCCCGACGTCCAGTTTGGCAGCAGACCGGCACCGGCCACCGCCGTGCTGTTGCGGTCCACCTTCTCGGCCGTCCAGTGCGCGTTCGCACCGGCCATGACCGACAGGGTCGGCGTGATCGCGTAGGTGGCCTTCAGGCCGACCTGGGCACGACCGTACTTGTCCCAGCCGATGCTCACACCCGGATATGCGATGCGACCGCCGGCCTCGTTCCACGCGTTGAGGTAGTCGATACCCAGCGACGTCAGCTGAGTACCCCAGTCCGCAAGGTATCCGGTGTCCGTCGTGAGCGGCTGGAAGTAATGCACGTTGTTGAGCGTGGTGTTGCGGGCCGAGTTACCGGTGGTGTACATGCCCAGACCTTCGATGAGCAGCGGACCGAGCTGGAAGCCAGCCCGGAGGTCGAACAGCCACGCGCTGATGTCCGCGTAGTACCGCCGACCGGCCACCACGCCAGCGTCAGCAAAGGCGGCCTGGCCGATGGTCGGACGCGAACCGAACTGATACAGGAACGTCGGGTCGAGTGAGAACGGCCCCATGCGGAGCCGAGCATCCAGACCCACCGTGTACCGATTCTCCTCGATGCCGCCGCGGCTCGCGCCGTCCGGCGTGGTGTACGCCGTGGTGGTGTTCAGACCACCGCGGCCCTGACGGGCGTTACCGTTCGTGGTGCCCTGGGCGTAGAACCACGAGAACATCGGCTTGATGTCGAGACCCTTGAACGGCGTGATCTCGGGCGCGAAGATAAACGCGTAGTCGTCACCGCGGTCCTGCAGGTTCGAGATACCGAACGAGTTCACCAGCCCGGAGCGCGGCTGGCCCTGCCCCGTCAGGCCTTCCTCGACCTGGACGTAGGTGCCCACCAGCTTCACGTTGGGCGTGATCTGGCTGGTGACGCTCACGCCGGGGAAGTCACCGGTGGCGTAGGCGGCCAGCTTGTAGTTCGCCAGCGAGCCGAACGGCTGGGCGCCGAGGCGCGCGGTGGTCGGCACCGGGATGAGCGGCACCGGGAACTCCACGTACAACCACTTGATCTCGATGATGCCGCGGGAGTCGGTGTTCAGGTCGAAGCTGCCGTCCGTGCCGAACCCGGTCTGGACGGCGGTCGTCGCCGCGCCACCCGCGTTGACGATGGTCGAGTCGTTGGACCCGGCCTGACCGAACACGTGATCGAGCTCGATACCTAGCACGCCCTTGGCCTTGCCGACTTCACCGATGAAGTCGAACCGGCCGCGGGTGCGGTAGTACCAGAGCCGGTCTTCCTTGTTGAAGATGCCGGTGTTGTAGTTCGCGATGTTCTGGGAATACGTGGTGACGTTGTCGATGAGGCCGTTGATGGTCACCTTTGGCGCGGGTGCCTGGGCCTGTGCGGCGGGCGCCGCGAAGGCCAGGATCGCCAAGGCGAGCATCAGGACGGCTAGACTCGTCCTTTTCATTACGCTCTCCTGAATCGGGTCCGATGAGGTGCAATTTGCTGCAGCTCGTGCTGACCGACTTCCCGCGATGTGCGCAACGACGGTGCTGCAGAGAGACGAGTGTTTTTCCGTGTCACCCCCTCGGGAGAAAAGAGTAGGAAAACGCCTGACCTTTTTACCGCGAATCCTATTCAGGGGTCAAGAAAAAAGCCGGCAGGAACTGCACGGAATACAGGTATAAAAAACAGTAAGTTAGACCTTCTTACCCCCCGTCGCCCAGGGCCTTCAGCACCTCGGAAGCGCGTTGCCCTAGTAGGGAAGTCGGTTCCAGGTCCCGGGCAGCCCGGAGATGGAGCCGGGCCTCGTCCCTCTTGCCCTCCTTCTGGAGCAGGACCCCGAGCCAGAAGTGCGAGGGCACCAGCTTCGGCTCGAGCTGCAGCGCGGCGCGGAACGCCTCCTCCGCCTCCTGCTTCCGATCGAGCGCCCAGTAGGCATAGCCCATGTTGTTGTACGTCGTCTCGGGGCTCGAGTAGACCGGCTGGGCGAGGGCCTTCTTGTAGGCGCCGATCGCCTCCTCCCACTTGCCCTGCTCGGCCAGCGACGAGCCCAGGTTGTGGAAGGCGTCGCCGTAGGTGGGGTCGATCTCCACCGCCTTCTGGAACTCGGCCTGCGCGTCGGGGAACCGACCCACGTTGAGCAGCACCGCGCCGACCGCGTTGTGATAGAGCGCGTTGGTCGGATCGACCTCCACCGCCTGCCGCAGCGAGGCCAGGCCGAGCGAGACTCGGCCCTCCGAGATGCTCTTCACCCCCGACTCGTAGGCGGAGCGCGCCTCCAGCTTGCGGATCTCGGTGTCGGCGGTGGTCGTCGCGCACGCGGGCAGGAGCGCGACCGCGAGGGCCAGGCCGAGGCCCGCTCGCCTTGACACTCCCCGGCGCCCCATGTATTCCTTTGATCCATGCCAACCTACGAATACGAATGCCCGAAATGTCCGCGCGTCTTCGAGGTGCGCCAGCGCATCACGGAGCCCGCGCTGGAGACCTGCGATCGCTGCGGCGGTCCGATTCATCGGCTGCTCTCCGCGGCGCCGTTCATCCTGAAGGGCGAGGGCTGGTACGTCACGGACTACCCGTCCGAGGCGCGCAAGAAGGGCGCGTCGTCGGAGTCCAGCTCGAAGGAATCCAGCTCGAAGGAATCGAGCTCGAAGGAATCGACGGGGGCCGCCAAGACGTCGGAATCCAAGACGTCGGAGCCGAAGACATCGAAGGACGGCGGGAGCGCCGATTCGAAAGCGACGGCGTCATCGGAAAGCAAGTCTAGCACGGAGACGTCCACTTCCTCGACGACCAGCAAGTCCGGCAGCACGTCCAAGTCCGGCAGCACGTCCTAGAACCGGGCACCTAGTCCCTCCGGATCCGCACCGGGGCGCCGCGGCCCACGCCGAGCAGTCGCTCCGCGCTCCCGTCCCGCACGAAGACCTCGATTCGCCCCGTCGACCCGACGATCGCGGCCGCCTCGTCCCGGGGGCCGTCGGCGTAGGCCTCCACCGGCGCCCGCACCGCACGGCCCGCCACCTCCACGCGGGGCGCTCCCCGACCCGGCAGCGCCTCGAGCCGGTCCCCCTCGATCGAGGTGAGGAGGTTGCCGAAGCGGTCCACGTCGAGCACCTCGCCGACCAGCACGCCCGCCTCGAGCCGGCTGCCCGGGATCTCGAGCCGCACCGGGTCCGACACCGGAGGCCCGAGCCGCTCGAGCGGGACGCCGGCCGCGAGGTAGGCGGCGGCCGGCGCGAACACGTCCCGGCCATGGAACGTGCGGCTCACCGCGGCCAGGCGGTACTCCGGCGCGGTCAGGGCGACCACCGCGGCCCCCTCGACGAATCGGGAGAAGACCCCGTTGTCGGGCCCCACCAAGTAGTGCCCGCGCGCGCGGAGCGCGAGGGGTCGCCGGGCGCTCCCCACCCCGGGGTCGACCACCACCAGGTGCACGGTGCCCTCGGGGAAGAAGGGCAGCGTGGCGTCGAGCGCCAGCGAGGCCCCGCGGATGTCCTGCGGCGCAAGGTCGTGGGTCAGGTCGATCAGACGCGCCGAGGGACAGATGGAGAGCAGCACGCCCTTCACGATGCCCACGAAGGGATCGCGAAGGCCGAAGTCGGTGGTGAGGGTGATGAGCGGCGGGCTAACGGTCGCGATCGACCACGAAGTCCGCGACCAGGACCAGCGTCTCCTTGTCCTCCGAGTCGGGGAAGGACCGGAGCGCGTCCTTGGCGCTCTGGGCGTACTGGTGGGCCCTCTCGAGCGCGTACTCCACCCCCGCGTGGTCCACCACCAGGCGCCGGATCTCCTCCAGCTCCTCGGGGCTCAGCGCGGGCTGCTTGAGCAGGGCCTGGATCCGGTCGCGATCGGCGTGGGCGGCCCGCTCGATGGTGGCGATCAGGGGCAGCGTGCGCTTGCCTTCCTTCAGGTCGGCGCCCACCGCCTTGCCCAGGCGGGCCTGGTCGGCCACGAAGTCGAGCGAGTCGTCGCTGATCTGGAACGCGATGCCGATGTCGAGCCCGTAGCGGGTCAGGCCCTCGACCTGCTCGGGCGCCGCGCGTCCCAGCAGCCCGCCGATGCGGCAGCAGGCGGACATGAACGAGGCCGTCTTCTGGGTGATGATCCGCAGGTAGTCGGCCTCCCCGGTGGTGCCGCTCCGCTTGCGCTCGAGCTGGAAGACCTCCGCCTCGGTCATCGACACGGTCGCCCGGGCCAGGGTCTCGAGGACCCGGGAGTCGCCGTCCTGCACCATGAGGGCGAAGGACTTCGAGTAGAGGTGGTCGCCCACCAGGATCGAGGCGTCGTCGCCCCAGCGCGCGTTGGCCGACGGCCGGCCGCGGCGGAGCGGGGCCTGGTCCACCACGTCGTCGTGGATGAGGGTGGCGGTGTGTAGCAGCTCGACCACGCAGCCCATGCGAACCGCGCGCGGGCCCCGGTAGCCGGCCAGCCGCGCCGCGATCAGCAGCAAGATGGGCCGCAGCCGCTTGCCCCCCGCCCCCGCGATGAACTCCCCCATCTCGCGGATCAGGGGGACGGCGGAGCTGATCTCGCGCCCGATGGCGACCTCGATCGCGCCGAGCTCGTCGCCGATCGCCAGCGCGACGCGGTCCTTGAGCAGCGCTTCGAGCGGAGTGGGCGCTTTCACCGAAGGAGGCCAGCCCGCCGTTACCGGAGCACCACCCGGTCCTTGACCTGAACCTGCGCTCCCGCGGCCGCCTTCTGGACCTCGACGACCGAGAACTTGTCGCGCACCTCCACCACCCGGCCGGTGGCCACCTCCTCGTCCAGCTCCCCGAGGAGCTCCCCGGTGATGGGATGGACGATGGCGATCTTGTCCCGGCGGACGCTCACCGTGGTGCCGAGCTTGACACCGTCGGAGGCGGCCAGGTCGATCACGACCCGCGAGGTGTCGACGAAGACCACGTACCCGCGGGTCATGGGCTGGGCGGCGATGGCGGTGGCGGCGTCGGTGCGCGTGGTGTTGGTCACCACCCGGGAGGCGCTGCGGGCCTCGGGGCCGGTCGGGATCACGTTCTCGACCTTGAAGGCGCCCCCCTGACGCGGGCTGATGCGGCCTCCTCCGGGCGGCGAGCCGTAGCGGGCAACGATCTCGGGCGGGGCCAGCAGGGTGGACTGGCCGAACACGAACGACTTCATCGTGGTCGGGACCTTGTCCTCCTCGACCCAGATGTACTCGGGCTCGCTGGCCACGTCGCAGCACCGGGGGTTCTTGATCAGGAGCCACTTGGGCTCGGTGGCCTTCAGGCTGACCGACGGATCCCGCTGGGCCGGCAGACCCACGTACTCCCGCCACCCTCGCCCGGCGCAGCCGGAGACGGTCAGCACCAGCAGCCCGGCGAGCACGAACCAGCGCACGCGTGAAAAGGTCGTCATGGCGCCCCACAGCATATCAGAACCCCTGTCTCTCCGGCCCTTTCGGGGATGGCTAGTCGGTGGGAACCGGCTCCCACGGGAACCGCTGCTCGGCCGCGTTCTCGGTCCGGGTCAGGGCGGCCCGGCGCGAGAACAGCGCGGTGCCGGTCACCGCCGAGACCCAGGTCACGTCCAGGTAGGTGATCCCTCGTCGCTCGAGCAGCACCGGCACCAGCCAGCCCGTGACTTCCAGGGTCTTGCCGGAGCTCTTCGCCTTGTCGGGGCTGACCAGGAGCTCCTCGCTCCGGGTCTTCCGGCTGAGCAGGTGGTCCTGGACCACCGACGGGTCGGCCACCTGGAAGCGCTTGGTCTGCTCGAGGGCGTGGGCCAGCATGAACGGCACCCTCCGCAGGTCGGCCTTTGCTCGGGTCAGGTCGGTGGCCGGCGCCACCGCGACCCGGATGCGGCCCTTGGTGATCCGGACCCCGTCCTCGGGCTGAGGCGGCGCCTTGTCCTCACCCGGCACGAAGAGCGCCTCCGAGTACTGCGGGTGCAGGCGCACGATCTGGGCGTAGCCCAGCACGTCCTCGTAGCGCCCGAGCGGCCGGCCGGTGATCGGGTGCCGGAACACCTCGCCCTTGCGGAAGACCGAGAACTCCTGGCCGGGCTGCACCCCGTCCTTCTCGGTCAGGTCGAGGAAGAGCTTGTCGCCCTCCACCTGCACCACCAGCCGTCGGTGGTGTTCTAGGTGCGCGGACGCCGTCTCCTCGCCCTGTCCCTGCTCCTCCTGGCGCTCGGCTCGGCGGTCGGCCCGGTGGGGGCGGGGCCG
>DASROG010000428.1:0-9156 GCA_035646995.1 Myxococcaceae bacterium | reverse complement strand
AGTCCCTGTCGCTGCCGGCGGCGGCGATCCTGGCCCGGGCTCGATCGCCGGAAGAGAAGCCGAAGCTCCGAGCACAGGTGGAGCGGTCGCGGGGCCTGGGCATCTTCGGCGCGCCGACCTTCTTCGTCGACGGCGAGATGTACTGGGGAAACGATCGCCTGGAGGACGCGCTCGAGGCGGCCCGCGGCCCCGCCCCGGTGCGATAGTTCCCCGGCACCCTCCACTGGACCTTCTGAACCCGCTGTCCAGGGGGAGAGGGTGCCATGGAGACGAAGCGCTCGATCAAGGCCGTTGCTGTAGCGTTCCTCGGTGTGTCGCTGGTGGGGCTGCTCCTGTCCGCCGGAGCGACCGGCGGCGCCGTCGGCGCCGAGGCCGCGGCCATCGTCGACGGTCCGTGAGCGGCAGCGGTCAGGGCGACGCGCCACCGCGCGCGTCGCCAGACCGGAGCGGCGGACCTTGCCAGTCTCCCTGAAGGACGAACGCGGCCCAGCTCTCCGGACCATCGAACGGGCGGGTGGCGAGCAGCTTTCGCTGGGCCTGGCGAAGCGCCGGCCCGGGCCGCAGGCCCTCGACGAGCATCGCCCGGTAGACCTCCTTCATCAGCTCGCTGGTCGCCCGATCCGGGACCTTCCACAGGCTCGAGAGGACCTGAAGCGCCCCCGCGTGAATGAAACCGCGGGTGAGGCCGACCAGGCCTTCCCCCTGCACCGGCTTGCCGAGGGCCGTCTGGCAGGCGCTGAGAACCACCAGGTCGGCGTCGATCCGCATTTGGTAGACGTCCTGGAGGCGGAGGAATCCGTTCTGTGCCTCGCCGCGAGAATCGAGCAGCGAGAGCACCAGGCCGGACAGCTCCGGGTGAGTGCTGTTGAGCAGCCCGTGGGTCGCGAAGTGCAGGACGCGGTACCGGCCCACTGCCGGGTCCAGCGCGAGCGTGCGTCGCGCATCGAAGTCCAGGGCCCCGAGCCGCTGATCCGCCGGGACGAGGGAGAGGATCTGCGCGGCCTCGACCCGCGTCCCCGGCAGCCGGGCCAGTCGCTGCATCCCCATCGCGTCGATCGATCGCTTGAGGTCCGCTGGAAGGGCCAGAGCCTCCGCGCGCTTCCCCTCGAGGCGAGGATCACGCCGGTCGAACACCGGATCGGCGAGCACCGCGACGACCCCGGCATGCTGCGCCGCGCGCGGGCTCGCCCGGAGCGCGGCCACCGCGGACGCCGAGGGCACGAGAATTACCTCGTGCCGCTCGATCATCCGGTGTCCGGACCCGGGGAGCACCAGGGCCGGAAACGGAAGCTCGTGGAGGGCTCCATCCGCGGCGATGACGACGCGCTTTCTCTCCATCCGCGCCGCCGCCGGCCCGAGCAACGTGCGACCCAGCTGCGTCGCCAGGCGCCGCTCGGCCGTGGGGTCACCGTGGGAGGCCTGCACCCGCTGGGTCAGCCCGCGCACCCGCCTTTCGAGGTCGGGGCGCGCCGGGAGCGGGTGGACTTCCAGCGAGTCCCTGGAGACCACGAACAGGAAGCTCCGGTCCTTCCCGAGCAGGTACTCGAGGAGGATGGTTTCCTCGTCGAGGACCTCCGACTGGACGGCCTCGGCGCGCAGGGGCTGCGGCCGGATGAGCGCCGCGGACCGCGGGTTCTGCTCCCGGAGTCGCGACCGAACGTCCTCGAGCTCCGTGAGGACGCGGCGCAACTCGGGCAGCTGGCCCGTGCCACCGCCGAGCGCCGTCCTCCGGGCAGCCTCGGCCGAGATTCGCTCGGCGTCCCGGGCCAGGCGACGCTCCCTGGCGAGGAGCTCGGGATCCGCACCCTGGTCGAGGTCGATCCGCGACTCGGTCAGGAGGTCCAGAAAGGTCCGGGCGCGAGCGCGCTCGCTGATCGAGAACATCTCCGCCGCTCGCGCGGGATCCGGAGAACGCCGCTGGAGGTCCCAGAGCACCGAGACCAGCAGCTCGTAGCGCTCCCGGTTGCGCGCGGTATAGGTCATCCGACCGCTGGTGCCCGGTAGGGTCAGACGGTCGGACTCGGTGAGGGCCACCGCCCGGTGGAGCACCTGCACGCTCTCCTCGAGTCTCCCCAGCGTCCGCAGGGCGCGCCCCATGTTGGTCAGAGAGATGGCCTGCTGGTTCGTGTCCAGGACCTCCTCCGCGACGCGGAGTGCCGCGCGGTGCTGGGCGAGGGCCTGCTCGGCCCGGCCCCGGAACGCGAGCACCTCGCCAACCCCATCGAGCACGAACGCGAGATTGAACCTGTCACCGACCGCGGTCAGCAGCTCGAGCGCCTCCCGGTAGACCTGCTCTGCGGCGGAGAGGCGGTTCGTGTCGGCGTACACCCATCCGAGATGGGTGAGGGAGATGGCCTGCTGCCGGCGATCCCCGCTGGCCCGGTGCACGGCGAGAGAACGATGGAACTGGGTCTCTGCCTCGGCGAAGCGACCCAGATCGTAGAGCACCATCCCGATGGTGTCGGTGTTGATCGCCCGGGCGGACGCCGACGCGGTGCCCCTGGCCGCCACCCGGTCGGACTCGCGGAAGACCTCGAGGGTGCGCTCGTACTCGTGGGCGTAGTAGTGCACGAAGGCGCTGTTGTGCAGGATCTCCGCGAGTAGATTGGCGTTCCCCAGCGGCTCGGCGAGCGCACGGGCGCGGTTCAGGTCGTCCAGGGCCGGGGTCAGGCGGTTGAGGTTGATGTAGACCGCCCCGCGGTCGTTGAAGGCCTGGGCAAGCGCCCGAGGGTCACCGAGGCGGGTCCGGAGCTCGATCGCCGCCGTCATCTCCTTGACCGCGTCCTCGAGGTCCCCCAGCTGCCACAGCAGGGCCCCGGAGCCTGCGTGGGCCTCCGCCTCTCCGCGGAGGTCGCCGGACTGGTGCGCGAGCGCCGCGGCCCGGGCCTCGAGCTCCACCGCCTGCCTCTGGGATGGCTCGGACCCCTCGGACCAGAGGAGGAGCGCGCGCTGGTGCAATCGCTCACCCTCGATCCGGAGCCGATCCTGTTCCGTCGCCGGGCGAGGTGGCTCGATCCGGAGAACGACCCTTCTGGACGGGCCGGTCTCGAGGCTGAGGGCGAGGGTGCAGGTGCCCGTACGGGTAGGCACCCCGGCGATCGGAAGTGGCTCGTCGAGGAGGACCGGGTTCCGGACCTCGGCGAGCAGCTCGCCCGACGGGTCGCGGAGGATGGCGATGACCGGCTGGAGATCCGGAGCGACGCTGGCACGGATCAGCTCGCCCGCCGCGCAGGGAATGTCGAGGGTGACGACCCGTTCCGCGTTCACCGCCACTGAGCGCGGCTGGGAGCCGTCGGCTGCGGACCCGGCGGCGAGCAGGATCGTCGCGGTGATGGACAGAAGGGAGCTCATCCCGAGGGAGCCCTCCTCGCCGGAGCATTCCACGGCTCGGGCCGGAAAGGGGGGATGCGGAGGTTCTATTCCCCGGCGGACGGACCCGGGTCGTCCAGCCCGGACGCACCGTGGGACACCCGGCTGGCCGGCTCGCTGCCTCGCGCCTCCCGGGTCGAGTCCGGAGGGCGGAGCGCGGCGATCAGCGCGAGCAGGATGATGGCGGCGACCAGGGCGGCGAGCCGTGCCGTGGCGCGGGCCCCATCGAACGGGAGCAGATGCCTCATGACGTCCTCCGGAGGAGCAGTTCTCGAAGGAGGAGTGGCGGTAGCCGTCAGATCATCGCACCGGCGCCGGCAACGTCCGGAACGGGTGCTGGGCCACCGGGACCCGCCGGCGGCCGCGGCACTCGCCCTCGAGCGAGTGCGATAACTCCCCGGCACCCTCCACTGGACCTGGTGGACCCGCCGTCCAGCAAGGAGAGGTGCCATGGAGAAGAAGGGCTCGATCAAGGCCGTTGCTGCAGTGTTCCTCGGGGTGTCGCTGGTGGGGCTGCTCCTGTCGGTCGGAGCCACCAGCGCGACCGCCGTTGGCTCCGAGCCGGCGCCCATCGTCGAAGGGCCGTGAGCGGAGAGATCAGGGCGAAGTGCTGGCGGGCGCGTCGCCGGACCGCCGCGGGGAGGCCAGCCAGTCCCCCTGCACGACGAACGCCGCCCAGCTGCCGGGAGCGTCGAAGGGCCGGGTGAGCAGCAGCTTCCGCTGCGCCTGCCGGAGCGCCGCCCCGGGTCGCTGGCCGTCGAGGAGCATCGCCCGGTAGACCTCCTTCATCAGCTCGGTGGTGGCTCGGTCCGAGACCTTCCACAGGCTCGACAGGACCTGGCGCGCCCCGGCATGGATGAAGCCCCGGGTGAGGCCGACGAGACCTTCGCCGCTCACCGGCTTGCCGAGCGCCGTCTGGCATGCGCTGAGCACCACCAGGTCCGCGTCGATCCGCATCTGGTAGACGTCCTGGAGGCGGAGGAAGCCGTTCTGTGCCTCCCCGCGAGCATCGACCAGCGACAGCACCAGGCCCGACAGCTCGGGATGCGTGCTGTTCAGGAGCCCGTGGGTGGCGAAGTGCAGGACGCGGTACCGGCCCACTGCCGGGTCCAGCGCGAGCGTGCGTCGCGCATCGAAGTCCAGGGCCCCGAGTCGCTGATCCGCCGGGACGAGGGAGAGGATCTGCTCGGCCTCGATCCGCGTCCCCAACAGGCGGGGGAGACGCTGCAGACCCAGGGTGTCCATCGAGCGCTGGAGGTCCGTCGGAAGCGCCAGAGCCCCGGCGCGCTTTCCCTGGAGGCGCGGATCGCGGCGGTCGAACACCGGATCGGCGAGCACCGCGACCACCCCGGCGTGCGGGCCGGCCCGCGCGCTCGCTCGAAGCGCGGCCACTGCCGATGCCGACGGCACGAGGACGACCTCGTGCTCCTCGACCAACCGCCGTCCGGAGTGCCGGAGCACCAGCCCGGGGAAGGGAAGCTCGTGGAGAGCTCCGTCCGCGGCGATCGCCACGCGCTTTCCGGCAATCCGCTCCGCCGCCGGCCCGAGCAGGGTCCGGCCCAGCCGGCTGGCCAGTCGCCGCTCGGCGGCGTCGGCCTGGAGGGACTGCATCCGGTGCCTGAGCTCGCGCACCTGCTTCTCCAGTCCCTTGCGCGCCGGCAGCGGATGCACCTCGACCGAATCCCGGGAGAGCACGAAGAGGAAGCTCCGGTCCGCGCCCAGCAGGTACTCGAGGAGGATCGTGTCCTCGTCGAGCACGTCCGACTGGACCGCGGCGGCTCGAAGCGCCTCGGGGCGGGTGAGCGCCGCCGACCGCGGATTTCGCTCCCTCAGTCGCGACCGGACGTCCTCGAGGTCCATGAGGATGCGGCGCAGCTCGGGGAGATCCGCTCCGCTGCTGCTCCCGAGCCCGGTTCGCCGGGCCGCCTCGGCCGAGACGCGGTCCGCCTCCTGGACCAGGCGACGCTCCCTGGAGAGGAGCTCGGGATCCGCACCGGGGTCGAGGTCGATGCGCGACTCGCTCAGGAGATCCAGGAACGTGCGGGCGCGGGCGCGCTCGCTGATCCAGAACATCTCCTCCACCCTCGCCCGCTCCGGGCCGCGCTGCTGGAGGTCCCAGAGCACCGAGACCAGAAGCTCGTAACGGTCCCGGTTGCGAGCGGTGAAGCTCATCCGGCCGCTCGTCCCCGGTCGGGTCAGCCGGTCCGACTCGGTGAGGGCCACCGCCTGCCGGAGCGCCTGGAGGCTCTCGTCGAGTCTCCCCAGCTTCCGGAGAGCACGCGCCATGTTGGTCAGGGAGATCGCCTGCTGGTTGATGTCCGGGGCCTGCTCCGCGATCCGGAGTGACGCCCGGTGCTGGGCCAGCGCCTCCTCGGTCTGGCCCCGGAGCGCGAGCACCTCGCCCAGACCATCGAGCGCGAACGCGAGATTGAAGCGGTCGCCGACCACGGTCAGCAGCTCGAGGGCCTCCCGGTAGACCTGCTCGGCGAGGGCGAGGCGGCCCGTATCGCCGTACACCCAGCCGAGGTGGGTGAGGGAGATGGCCTGCTGCCGGCGATCCCCGCGGGCCCGGTGCGCGGCAAGAGAGGCACGGAACTGGGTCTCCGCCTCGGCGTAGCGCTCCAGATCGAAGAGCACCATCCCGATGGTGTCGGTGGTGACCGCCTGGAGGGACGGAGACGCGCTGCCCCTGGCTGCCACCCGGCGGGACTCGCGGAAGACCTCGAGGGCGCGCTCGTATTCCTTGGTGGTCCAGTGCAGGAAGGCGATGTTGTGGAGGATCTCCGCGAGGAGGTGCGCGTTCCCGACCGGCTCGGCGAGCGCGCGAGCGCGGTGCAGGTCCTCGAGGGCCGAGGAGGGGTTCGTCAGGGTGAGGACGACCGCGCGATCGTTGTAGGCCACGGCAAGCGCGCGCGGGTCACCGAGGCGGGTGCGAAGCTCGATGGAGGCGCTCAGCTCCCGGGCCGCGGCCTCGAGCTCTCCGAGCTGCCAGAGCACGCCGCCGGCGCCGGCGTGTGCCTCGGCCTCGCCGCGCACGTCGCCCGACTGGTGTGCGAGCTCGGCGGCCCGGGCCTCGAGCTCCACCGCCTGCCTCTGGGAGGCCTCGGATCCCTCGGACCAGAGGAGGAGCGCACGCTGATGCGCCCGTTCCCCCTCGATCCGGACCCGGTCGAGCGCGGTGGCCTGGCGCGGCGCGTCCGTCCGGACCATGACCTCGCCGGGAGGGCCGTTCTCGAGGCTGAGGGCGAGGGTGCAGGTGCCGGAACGAGCGGACACCCCGGCGATCGGGACCGGCTCGTCGAGGAGGACCGGGTTCCGGACCTCGGCGAGCAGCGCGTCCGACGGGTCGCGGAGGACGGCGATGACCGGCTGGAGATCCGGGGCGACGCTGGCGCGGATCAGCTCGCCCGCCGCGCAGGGAATGTCGAGGGTGACGACCCGTTCCGCGTTTACCGTTACGGAGCGCGGCTGGGAGCCGTCGGCTGCGGACCCGGCGGCGAGCAGGATCGTCGCGGTGATGGACAGCAGGGAGCTCATCCCGAGGGAGCCTCCTCGCCGGAGCATTCCACGGCTCGGGCCGGAAAGGCGGGCTGCCGGAGGTTCTATTCCCCGGCGGAAAGGCCCGGGTCGTCCAGCCCGGACGCACCGTGGGCCACCCGGCTGGCCGGCTCGCCGCCTCGCGCCTCCCGGGTCGGGTCCGGAGGTCGGAGCGCGCCGATCAGCGCGAGCAGGATGATGGCGGCGACCAGGGCGGCGAGCCGTGCCGCGGCGCGGGCCCCATCGAACGGGAGCAGATGCCTCATGACGTCCTCCTGAGGAGCAGGTCTCGAAGGAGGAGTGGCGACAGCGGTCAGATCATCGCACCGGCACCGGCAACGTCCGGAACGGGTGCTGGGCCACCGGGACCCGCCGGCCGCCGCGGCCCTCGCCCTCGAGCGAGAGCGTGTACCGCCCCGCCGGCAGCAGCGAGGCGTCGAGGGCGACCAGGAGCGCGTCCCGGGTGGCCGGGGTGACGTCGTCCTGGAAGACGTCCGCGCCCTGCTCGGACCGGATGGCGACGTGGTAGCGCTCGAACCTGACCGGCAGCTCGCGCTCGACCCACAGCGCCACCGGCTGCCCAGGGGGCGGGAGCACCACGCTCGGGAGGTCGCTTCCGCGGGTGGTCATCAGGGCGAGGACCGGGACCCTGCCGGTCGTCCTCGACGGGGCCGGAGGAGTCACCTCCGGTGGCTTGCGGGCGCGCTCCAGCTCGGCGCGTGTCCGGGCCAGCTCCGCCTCGGTCCGGGCCAGGGCGTCACGCTCCCTGGCCAGCGCCGCCTCGGTCCTCCGCGTCCCCTGGACACCGGACCAGACCGCCACCGCGACGGCAGCGGTCGCTGCCATCGCCCAGGCCACCCGCGTCGCCCACCGCGGCGCGGCCAGCCGGCGAGACGAGGGTGGCGCGATGGCGGGGCGGCGGCGCTCCAGCTCCTGGAGCCCGGCCTGCATCCGTTCCGCGGACTCCACCCGGTCCAGGCACTCCGGACACCCGACCAGGTGCGACTCGAACGCGACGCGCTGCTCGGCTGGCAGCCGCCCGGTGGCGTACTCCTCGGGCCAGCTCGTCTCGTGCACGCGACCAGAGTCCATCTCACCCCTCAAGTGTCACCACCTGCCGAATTATCCTCCGGGTTCCAAAGTGCCCGGAATCGTTCACGGGCCCGGTGGAGGATGCGGTTGAACTGGAGCCGGTCCACGCCCAGCTCGGCGCAGAGCACGTCCTTGTCCTCCTGGCCCAGGTAGAAGCGGCGGAGGACGGAACGATCCCGGTCGGTGGGCAGGGCCTCCAGCACCCGGGCCACCCTCCGGGCGTCCTCCTCGCGCTCCAGCTGCTCGGTGGCCGAGGCCGCAGGCGATGGCGTCCGCTCCAGGCCGGCCTCGTCCTCGGGGACGCTTCGGCGGGCCTTCCGGAAGTGCTCGATCGCCAGGTTGCGCGCCAGCCCCGCCAGGAAAGCCCCCGGCTGGGACTCGTCGCGGAGGGCGCCGCCGCGGATGCGCTCCAGGCCGAGCCGGAAGGTCTCCTGGTGCAGGTCGTCCACCAGGGCGGGCTCTCGAGCCACGTGTCGGAGGATGACCCGCACGCCGCGGCTGAAGGCCCGGACGAGCTCGTCCTCGGCAGACCGGTCTCCGGCGCGGATTCGCGCAGCGATCGTTGCCAGGGCGGGGGCCGGGTCGGGCACCGCCGGGACATGTTGCCACGGTCGGCCGCGGGGGGCTGCGATGGTTGAACCGGGGTGCCTCGACCGGCTCGAACGGTGCCGGTCAGCCGGTGGCCGCTTCCCCGGTCGGAACCGCCTCCGGCGCGCGGCGCTGCCGCACCCACAGCAGCGCGGCGGGAAGCACCATCACCGCCGCCACCAGGCAGGCCGCCTCCCCGATGACCGCGGTGATGCCCAGGCTCCGGACGCCATAGTTGAGCGAGCGCGCCAGCGCCAGGTACCCGAGCAGGGTGGTCAGGCTGCAGAGGACCACCGCGCCGCCGGTGCGGCGGAGCACCTCCACCGGGTCCCGCAGCTCGACGTCGCGCTGGACGATGTTCACCGCGTAGTCCACCCCGATGCCGAAGGTGACGGGGAGGGCGATGAAGTTGAGGAAGTTCAGCTTGAACTTCCACAGCGCCAAAATTCCAACCGTCCAGAACACGCCCACCAGCAAGGAGAGGATGACCCGGGCCATCGACCGGCGCTCGCGGAAGCTGAGGGCGACGATGGCCAGCGTCGCGAGGAGGGAGGCCGCGACGGCCCGCGG
>DASROG010000427.1:0-7906 GCA_035646995.1 Myxococcaceae bacterium | reverse complement strand
GAGCCCCACCGTGTGCTCCATCTCCGCATTCCACGCCTCGGGGAGGTCCTCGACGGCCAGCTCGTCGCGGAGCAGCCGCACCTCCAGCGAGGTCCGCAGCACGATGTGCAGGTTGTAGGTGACCTCGTCCGCCTCGACCCGGATCGGCGACCGCTGGACCCGGTTGATCGCCCGGTGGAAATCCTCGAGCTGCACTCCGCCGAGCGCCTCGGGAAAGGCCGCGCGGAGCCGAGGGTAGAGAAACCCCCAGAACGGGAGGCTCCGCCCGACCAGGTTCTCCCAGAGCCGAGACTGCGACTCGTGCAGCCCCATCGACGGGGCCTGGGCGAGCGGGGTGCGGTGGTGCTCGGCGGAGAAGCCCTGCTCGTACAGTCCGTGGCCGAACTCGTGCATCGTGCCGAAGATCGCCGGTGATGGGTTCCGGGGGTCGATGCGGGTGGTGACACGGACGTCGGTGGGGTGCGTCCCCCCGGTGAAGGGGTGGATGCTCCGGTCCTGCCGCCCGGCATCCAGGTCGAACCCGAGCAGTCGCAGGAGCTGGAGCGTGAACCGCCACTGCTGCTCGGGATCGAAGGAGCGCCCGTCGAAGACCGCGGGTCCCCGGACGGCGCCGTCCAGCGCCTCCACCAGCGGAACGAGCGATGCGCGGAGCCGCTCCAAAACGGGCAGGAGGCGGGTGGTGGTCATCTCCGGCTCGAAGTGGTCGAGCAGGGCGTCGTAGCGCTCTCCCCCGTGCCCGACGGCGTCGGCCTGCTCGCGGCGAAGCTCGAGGAGTCGCGCGAGGGCGGGGGCGAACCGGTCGAACCTGCGCTCCGAGCGCGCCTGCCGCCAGGTCTCGAGCCCGGTGGACTGGGCCTCGGCGAGGGCCCGCACGAGCGACTCCGGGACTCGCACCGCGTGGTCGCGCTCGCGCCGGAAGACCTTGAGCATCGCTCGCGTGTCGGCGTCGAGGTCGGCCCGGCCGGCCTGCTCGAGCCACTCACCCACCTCGGGCGCGACCAGCCGCTGGTGGTACAGCCCCTGGAGGGTGGCGAGCTGCGCGGCGCGCGCCGGACCGGCCTTCGAGGGAAGGTACGTCTCCTGGTCCCAGGAGAGCAGGCCGAGGATGCCCCCCAGGTCCCTGAGCTCGTGCATGCGCGCGCGGAGCGCGTCGAGGGCCGGTTCGGACACGGTGCCCCGGAGTGTGCGCGGCCCGGCCGCCCGCGAGCAATGCCCGGCGCGGCGGCGCTTGCGCCGGACCCGGCGTGCCAGGCACGGTTCGAGCCCATCCATGGCGAACGTGCTCAAGCCGCTGCTCGACCCCGAGGACGAGCGCGCCTTCCTCCGCTTCCTGACCCAGACGCCCTGGGAGGTGTACCCCCGGCGCGTTCCGCCCGACTGGAAGCCCTTCCTCGCCACCGCCGAGGAGCTGGACCGGCTTCCGCCCGAGCTCTACCTGGCGGCGGCGGACCTCGGCCCGGTCCTGGTCGACAAGGTGAAGCGCGGGCCGGACCGGGGGCACTGGCGGGTCGACGAGGTCCGCTCTCCGGTGGTGTTCTGGGAGCGGTCGCAGCTCGACGAGCAGGGCGCGCTGATCGCCGGCCAGCTCTGGGCCGAGCTCGACGTCACCCCCCAGACCGGGCGGCGGGACGCCGCGCCGGACCGGTTCCGACGGCGATTCGTGGAGCTGGAGGCCTGGTTGAAGAAGACCTGCCGGAGGAGCGAGCCGGTGGGCTGGCTGATCGGGCCCTCGGCCGCACGACGGGCGCGGGAAGGGCTGGTGCTCCGCGCTGCCGGTCACCGCGGCGAGGTGCTGCGACCGTTCCGCTGACCGGTCCGGTCAGCGACGACGGTTGTTTCGGCGCCGCACCCACACCGGCGCCGGTCGACCCACCAGCCTCAGCAGCAGCAGCGCCGCGGCGGCGGCGAGCGGAGCGAGGAGGTCCGACGGAGACAGGGGAAGGGTCGACGTGGCAGCGAGAAGCACCGAAGACGTCCTTTCGACGACGAAGCACCGTGGATTCCAGATCAGTTCCGGGTCCGCGTCCAGCCACCCCCCTCACAAAGGTGTTTCCGGGGCTCCTCGGATCCGATCCACACCCCCGGCACACTGCTCTCTCGACCTCGGAACAGGGCGCGCTCTCCCGGGGGTCAGCCGGCCGTGACCGGTGGCCTCTGCGGCGCCCATCAGGAGATCGGACCGCCGTCATGGCCACGATAGGACTCATGCTGCTCGCAGCCGCGGTGGTGGGGGTCTGCGCGCTCGCCATCATGCTGGGGCTGACCGTGTGGCACGTGCGGCACCCGGGGCTGGTGCCCACGGAGTGGCCCGGCATCTCGGTGCTGAAGCCGCTGTGCGGGGCGGACGACGAGCTGGCCGTGAACCTCGCGTCGTTCGCCGAGCTCCCCTACCGCGGCGAGTACGAGGTCATCCTCGGCGTCCGCTCGCCCGAGGATCCGGCGTGGCCCCTGGCGGAGGAGGCGGTTCGCCGCTGGCCACACCGGATGCGGCTGCTCCGGCAGGAGGGCGAGATCGGTCTCAATCCCAAGGTGAACCAGCTGGTGGGAATGGCGCGCGCCGCGCGGCACGACCTGCTGGTCATCAGCGACTCGAACATCCGGGTCCCAGACGGGTACCTGCCGGACATCGCCGCGCACCTCTCGCGACCGGGCGTGCGGTGCGTGACCCATCCCATCGGCGGCGCGGGCCAGCGCACGCTGGGGGCCTTCCTGGACAACGTGCATCTCGCGTCGACCGTGGCCACCGGCATGGTCGCCGCGGAGCGGGTTGCGCGGAAGCCCCTGGTGGTGGGCAAGTCGATGGCCCTCTGGCGGCAGGACCTCGCGCTGCTCGGGGGCTTCGAGTCGGTGGCCAACGTGCTCGCCGAGGACCACGCGCTGGGGAACCGGATCCGCCGCGAGCTGCGCGCCGGAGTGGCGGTCTCCAGCCTGCCGGTCTGGAACATCGCGGTGGAGAAGAGCGTGGGGCACTTCTTCCGCCGCTACCTGCGCTGGAGCGTCATCCACCGCACGGCGGTCAGCTTTCCCACCTACCTGGCCGAGTCGCTCCTCAATCCCATCCCGCTGGCCGTCATCGGCTACGCGCTGCGGCCCACGCCGGGTGCGGCCGCGACGCTGGCGGTCTGCGCGGTGCTCAAGCCCACGCTGGATGCAGTGGCCTTCAGCAGGCTCCGCCGCGAGCTCTTCAGCTGGCGGGCGTTCGGGGTGGTGTGGGTGAAGGACCTCCTGCTCTTCGTCACCTGGGTGCACGGGCTGTTCGCCCGCACCGTGGTCTGGCGAGGGAACCGGCTGCGGGTGCACTCGGGGAGCCGGCTGGTCCCGCTCGCGGAGCCGACGACGTTGGGAGGCCCGGCCGTCACCGGTTTCTCGGAGAAGTTGCCCGTCCTTCACGGCCCTGCCGCCGCCTTGATGTCAGATCTCAGGGCATGACCTTGCACACGCTGGCGCACCTCTCGGACCTGCACTTCGGGCAGGGGCCGGCGCGCGAGGCCACGGCGCGAACGCTCTGCGAGGCAGTGCTCGCCTCGGCGGTGGACCACGTTGTGGTCACCGGCGACATCACCCACCGGGGGCGGGACGTCGAGATGGCGCTGTTTCTCGAGGCCTTCGCCCCGCTGCTCCGGCAGGGGCGGCTGACGGTTGTTCCGGGCAACCATGATCGGATCGGCGACGATGCCGGGCGGGGGCTGATGAAGGGCCGGCGGGTCGCGGTGGAGGAGCATCCCGGGCTGTACCTGGTCCTGGTGGACTCGACCGCGGAGCACAACCGCAGCTACTGGGCCTGCCACGGCGAGCTCACCCGCCGGATGCTGGACGAGGTGGACGCGGCCCTGGACGCCGCGCCGGAGCGGTCGCTGGTTGTGGTGCTGATGCACCACCACCTGGTGGAGCTCCCGGTCGAGAGCTGGCTCGAGCGGATGAGCGAGCGGCTTCGCCTGCCCTACTCCGGCGAGCTGCAGCTCGGACGCGAGCTTCTGGACCGGGTGAAGGGCCGATGCGACCTCGTGCTCCACGGACATCGCCACGTCCCGCGGGAGATCCACCTCTTCATCGACAGCCGCCGGCCACTCGCGCTCTACAACGCCGGCTGCTCGACGGAGCTCGGGCGGGTGCGCGTCTTCACCCACGAGGGTGGGCACATGAACATCGGCCCCCGCTGGCTGTGGGCGGACCCGGTCCGCGCCTGGGGACCGCGCCGGGTGCCGGTGATGGTGCCGGCCCCGCTGGTCGCCGCCGAGCGCAGCGTCGCCTGAAGAGGCCGTGCGGCGGGATCAAGGGATCCTCGCTCCCGGGCGGAGCTGGATGTCGCCCGCTGAGGGGTAAACTCCGTCGTGGCGACGTGCTTCGCCATCCCGGACAACGTCCTCGCCGGGCGGTTGGGGCGACACGAGCTCCAAGGGATGGCGAGGGCTGACCTCGCAGAGGTGATACCGTCCCGGGGACCAGGCACTCGTGGAGGCAGCAGCCATGATCGCCAACGCGGCGCGCGCTGCACTGATGTGTTGCTGTCTGTTCGCCCCTTGTGCGGACGGGAAGGGCCCTCCGGATCCGTGGCGAAAGGATCCGCTCTTCCAGCGCCTCGCCGCGAGGCTCGACCGAGTTCCGGCGATCGACATGCACACCCACCTGCTCGGGCCACCCGCATTCGATCCGGGCCTCGCGAAGGTCGGGCCGGTGATGCTTCGCGCCACACAGCCGTGGTTCGTCGCGTCCGTGCGGGCCCGGTTCGGTGTCTTGATTCAGCCTGATCACCTGCCGGAGGCCAATGCCGCCATCCTGGCAGCGCGCGCGAAGATGATCGAGCGACTCGGAACGCACGGGTACTGGATGGACCATCTCGACTACACCCTCACCGACATCGCCCTCGTCAACCAGAGCGCGCGGGACGGCACCGATGGCAAGCGGTTGCGGTGGGTGCCCTACTCCAGCACGCTCCTCTATCCACTCCCGGCCGAGCACCTGATGGAGCGGAGCCCGGCTCACCGGGGCGACATCGCCGAGGCGCAAGGAGAGCTGACCGGGCTCCTCGGGAACGCAGAGCTCCGGGAGGCTCCGCGTGATCTGGCGGGCTACGTGCGGTTCATCGACGCGGTCCTCCGCCGCTGGCAGACCGAAGGCGCCGTCGCGGTCAAGTTCGTTGATGCTTACCTTCGTACCCTCCGGATCGCCGATGTCGATGAACAACGCGCGGCCGCGCTCTACGCGAAGGGGCGCGACACGCCACTTTCCCGCGACGAGTACCTGGCCGTTCAGGACTATCTGTGGCGGCACATCTTGCTCGAGGCCGGTACCCTGAAGCTCCCGGTGCACATTCATTCCTCGCTCGGGGCACCTCCGTTTCTTCGGTCGCTCGAATCCGACGTCAGGAACCTCGAGGACGTGCTCGCCGACCCACGGTTCTTCGGCACGACCGTCGTCCTCATTCACGGCGGCGGGCCCTGGCACCGCCTCGCGAGCTACCTCGCTGCGAAGCCCAATGTCTGGGTCGACATCTCGTCGATGGCGTTCCTCCTCCCGGTCCCGGACTTCGCCGCGTTACTTCGGGCGCTGCTGCTCAGCTCGCCGGAAAAAGTCCTCTACGGCACGGACGCGGCCGGCTACCCGAGTGTGCCCGGTGGCGCCGATGCCCAGCACCTGGTGCTCTCGCGCACGACCCGTGACGCTCTGTACGTTGCGCTCTGTGGACTGATCCGGGATGGTGTCATCGACGAGCCACGGGCGCTCGAGCTGGGACGTGGCGTGCTGCGTGACAACGCCCGTCGGTTGTACGGTTGGCACTAGCAGGGCCCGGTCGTCAGCGGAGGGAGGGCAGATGAGAACGTTCCTAGTCTGGCTCGCGACCGGGTTCCTCTGGCTGGGCGACGCGAAGGCAGCCGAGAAGCGGATCGATGCCTGTGCGGTGGTCACCCAGGCCGAGATCCAGGGAGTGATCGGCCGGAGCACGATGAAGGGACAGAAGAACGACGTCGCCGAGCTCTCCTCCTGCACCTACGGCAATCCACAGGCTCCGGTTCTCAACGGGCAACCCACCGACGTGCTGGTGAAGATCGCCGTCTTCAACGGGGAGCGCCCGGGACAGGCTCGGGGCGCTCAGGAGATTGCCCGGAAGAACGCCGCCGATGTTCAGCCGGTCAGCGGTCTGGGGGACCAGGCCTACTGGGACGGCATCCTGCGGAACCTGTCCGTGGTCAAGGGCAACATCGGGCTGGATGTCAGCGTCGGCTCCGATCTCGGCGGGCTGAAGACCGCCCGGGCGATCGCCGAGAAGGTCCTGGCGAAGCTCCCCTGAGAACGCGGGCTGCCCTTGGATCTGAAATGCCGGCGTCGCTGCCAGCGAAGCTCGGCGTCGCCCGAGCGTCAGACCGAGACGCCGGCCGGGCGCGGCGCCGTCGGCTCACCCTCGTGGAGCTGCGGGGCCTCGGCGAGGAATCGCAGCTCGGGGTGCTTCTGCTGCGCGTGCTCGAGCGCCCAGTCGTCGCGGAAGAGGACCAGAGGCAGCCCGTCGCGATCCTGGACGGTCTGGCGGTTCCCCTCCCAGTCGAACGTCTTGGGGTCGAACTTTTCTCCCACCACCCAGCGAGCGTGGGCGTAGGGAAGCCGGTCGAGGGCGATGGCGGCGCCGTACTCGTGCTCGATGCGGTACTGAAGCACCTCGAACTGGAGCGCTCCCACCACGCCGACGATGGGGTCACGCATTCCCATCTGGAGCTGCTGAAAGATCTGGATGGTGCCTTCCTCGCTGAGCTGCTCCAGGCCCTTCTCCACCTGCTTCCGGCGGAGCGGGTCCTTGCTGCGGACGACCGCGAAATGTTCGGGAGAGAAGCGAGGCACGCCGTCGAAGCGGAAGGGTTCTCCCTCCACCAGCGTGTCGCCGATCCGGTAGAGCCCGGGGTCGAAGAGGCCGATGACGTCCCCCGGCCAGGCCTCCTCGATCGCGGTGCGCTCGGCGGCCATGAACTGGCTGGGGTTGGCGAGGCGGACGGTCTTTCCTAGCCGGACGTGGTGGGCGTTCATCCCCTTCACGTACCGCCCGGAGACGACACGGACGAAGGCGATCCGGTCGCGGTGGGCGGGGTCCATGTTCGCCTGGATCTTGAAGACGAAGCCGCTGAACCGGGACTCGCTCGGAGGCTGGGACCCCTTGTCGGTCTGGCGCGGCGCGGGCGCGGGGGCGAGGTCCAGGAAGGCGTCGAGGAAGGGGCGAACGCCGAAGTTGGTCATGGCCGAGCCGAAGAACATCGGCGTGATCTGCCCCCGGTCGCTCTTCTCGCGGCTGAAAGCGTCACCTCCCACGTCGAGCAGCTCCACGTCCTCGCGCAGCTGGGCCAGCTCGGCCGGGGTAAGCACCTCGGAGAGCTCCGGGGCGTCCAGGGGGACGCTCCGCTCACCCACCTCCGCCTCGCCGTGAGTGCCCTCGGAGGAGAAGACGTGCACCACCCGGGTGCTGCGGTCGTAGACGCCGCGGAACTCCGGCCCCATGCCGATGGGCCAGTTCATCGGGTAGGCGCGGATGCCAAGCACCTGCTCCAGCTCGTCCATCAGCTCCAGTGGCGCGCGACCGTACCGGTCGAGCTTGTTGACGAAGGTGAAGATGGGGATGGCGCGCATCCGGCAGACCTGGAAGAGCTTCTTGGTCTGCGGCTCGACACCTTTCGCCGCGTCGATGAGCATCACCGCGCTGTCGGCGGCGGAGAGGGTGCGGTAGGTGTCCTCGGAGAAGTCCTGGTGGCCCGGGGTGTCGAGCAGGTTCACCGCGTGGTTGCGGTACTCGAACTGGAGCACCGAGGAGGTCACGGAGATGCCGCGCTCCTTCTCCAGCTCCATCCAGTCCGAGGTAGCGTGGCGGCGGGCCCGGCGCGCCTTGACGCTGCCGGCGAGGTGGATGGCGCCGCCGTAGAGCAACAGC
>DASROG010000426.1:0-9094 GCA_035646995.1 Myxococcaceae bacterium | reverse complement strand
ACCGGCATCCCCTCGCGCTTCTCCCAGCGCTGGACGGTGGTGACGTCCCTCCGGAGGTATTGGGCAATCTCCTTCCAGGAGTCCAGACGCTCGGAGGGAGAAGGCGGCGTCGCCGTCGTGTTCCTGGGGGCAGGGGGCTCGGGCATCGACCGATCCGATCCTGTACCGCTGCCGGAGGGGGGCGGCAAACGACGGCATCGCGCGGCACCCCACTGCACGCAGGCCCTTGCCGCGGTTCACCCGTTGAGGAGCCGCGGACCCTTCCCGATCTCCTGGAGCCGACTCCGGATCACCGGAGTCCCCACCAGGAGGACACATGCGGAACACGCTCGGCTGGATGCTGCTGCTGTCGGGAACCCTGCTCGCCGGAACGGCGCAGGCGACGGATGCCAAGGGCTTCAAGGGGGTGACCCTGGCGTCCGGGTCCTTCGAGGACCTCAATCTGTGGAACCACTGGTTCCTCTCGCCCCCCACCGGGCGTGCGGACCACCGGATGCACAACCTCTGGTACTCGCACCTCCGGACGCACGGAACGTCCGACCTCTACGTGCAGGACAACACCTGGGACCCCGGAGGCTCGACGGGCTGGCACACCCACCCGGGCGCGAGCCTGATCATCGTCACCCAGGGAACGGTGACCGCCTACGAGGGGGACGACCCGGCCTGCACGCCCCACGTGTACACCGCGGGAGACACCTTCGTGGACTCGGGAGGCGGCCACGTGCACCTCATCCGCAACGAGACTGCTGCCGCCGCCAAGACCATCGCCGTCCAGCTCGTCCCCCACGGGCCGATGCGGCGCATCGACGCGGCGGCGCCGGGCAACTGTCCCTTCTGACGGACCGGCGAGGCGCCGGGGAGCACAGTCGGGCCCGGGTCGAGAGGAAGCAGGGCACACCGCCGACGCTCTCTGATATTCCCCCGGGTCCGGCATGTCCGACTTCCAGGTCACGGTCCGTCCCGCGCGCCCGGACGACGTTCCAGCGCTGGTGCGGCTGTTCGAGCAACTCGGTTACGCCACCGACGAGCACACCCTGCGAGCGCAGCTGGAGCACTTCGGCCGCGGCGGCGCTCACGCGCTGGTGGCCGAGCTGGCCAGCCACGCGCTGGCCGGCGTGGCGACGGTGGCCGTCCACCCTCGGCTCTACTCCCGGGCGCCCTCGGCGCAGCTCACGGCCCTGGTGACCGATCGGGCGGCGCGCCGCCACGGGGTGGGCCGGGCCCTCGCCCGGGCCGCGGCGGAGCTCGCCCGCGAGGCCGGCTGCGAGAAGCTCTACGTCCGCACCAACCGGCGGCGGCCGGAGTCGCCTCCGTTCTACCGGAGCCTGGGGTTCGAGGAGACGCACCTCACCTTCGACCTCCCGCTCGGAACGAGCCCTCGCCGGTGAGGCGTCCCGAGCCCTCGCCGCTGGCCGCGCACTGGACGCTCGACCCGGAGGTCACCTTCCTCAATCACGGGGCGTTCGGAGCCTGTCCGCGCGAGGTGCTCGCGCTCCAGACCGAGCTCCGGGTGCGGATGGAGAGGAACCCGATGGACTTCCTGGTCCGGGCGCTCGAGCCGTTGCTCGACGAGGCGCGTACCCGGCTCGCGGCGTTCCTCCGCGCCGACCCGGAGGAGCTGGTCTTCGTGGACAATGCCACCACCGGGGTGAACACGGTGCTGCGCTCGCTCGAGCTCCACCCGGGCGAGGAGCTGCTCACCACCGACCACGCCTACAACGCTTGCCTCAACGCGCTGCACGCCGTGGCCGGGCCCTCCGGCGCCCGGGTGGTGATCGCCCCCGTGCCGTTCCCGCTCCGGGGACCGGAGGTGGTGGTGGAGGCAGTGCTCGAGGCCGTGACCTCGCGCACCCGGCTGGTGCTCCTCGACCACGTCACCAGCGCCACCGGAGTCGTCTTCCCGGTCGAGTCGCTCGTTCCGGTCCTCCAGGCCCGCGGCATCGACGTGCTGGTGGACGGTGCGCACGCCGCTGGAATGGTGCCGGTGGATCTCCGGACGCTGGGCGCGGCGTACTACACCGGCAACTGCCACAAGTGGCTCTGCGCTCCGAAGGGTGCCGCCTTCCTCCACGTGCGGCGGGATCGCCAGGCCGGCCTCCGGCCGCTGGTCATCAGCCACGGCGCGAACTCGCCCCGGACCGACCGCTCCCGGTTCCGTCTGGAGTTCGACTGGACCGGGACCCGTGACCTCTCGCCCCTGCTCTGCGTGGGGCAGGCCATCGACGTCGTGGGCGACCTGGTGCCCGGAGGGTGGGACGAGGTCCGGGCGCGGAACGGCGAGCTGGCGCGGCGAGCGAGGACGCTGGTGTGCGAGGCGCTGGGCGTTGCCCCGCCCTGCCCCGAATGGATGCTCGGGTCCCTCGCGGCCGTCGAGCTCCCCCGGCATCCCCGCTGGCCGCTGCCCGGCCCGCGGGACCTCGACCCGCTCCAGGACGCGCTGTTCGCCCGGCACCGCATCGAGGTGCCGGTGTACGGCTGGCCCGTGGCCGACCGGCGGTGGATCCGGGTGTCACCGCACCTCCACAACTCGGAAGCGCAGTACCTCTTCCTGGCCGAGGCGCTCCGGGAGGCGATGGCCTGAGTCACCGGGTCGGGTAAGGTCGTCGGCCGCATGGCCGGGCCCGACACCGCGCTCCTCCTCATCGACCTGCAGCGGAGCATCCTCCTGGGGAAGGGAGGCCCCGAGGCACAGGCCGCGCTGGAACGGACGGTGGAGCGCATCGCCGGGCTGCTGGACCGGGCCCGCCGCCGCGGCTTCCCGGTCATTCACGTCCAGCACGACGGCGAGATCGGCCACCGGCTGGAGCGCGGCACCCCCGGCTGGGAGATCCGCCCGGAGCTCGCCCCCCGGGGCAGCGAGCCCGTCGTGCACAAGCGGAGCTGCGATGCGTTCTTCGAGACCAAGCTCGTCGAGATCCTGAACACCCAGCAGATCCGCCGGCTGGTGGTGGCGGGGTGCATGACCGAGTACTGCATCGACACCACCTGCCGGCGCGCAGTGTCGCTCTTCCGGGACGTGGTGCTCGCGGCCGACGGGCACACCACCGGCGACTCGGAGCAGCTCTCGTTCGCGCAGATCGTCGCCCACCACAACCGGGTGCTGGACGGGTTCTCGGCCGGACGTTGGAGCATCCAGGTGGTGCCCTCCGACGGAATCAGCTGGTCGCTCGCATGAGCCGGCTGGCCGCGGTGGACGTGGGCACGAACTCGGTGCTTCTGCTGGTCGCCGAGCGTGCCGCCGATGGAGTGGTGCGCCCGGTGCGGGAGGAGTCGGAGATCACCCGGCTGGGACGCGGGGTGGACCGCACCGGCGTGCTCTCCCCCGAGGGGATGCAGGCCACGCTGGAGGTCCTGGCCCGATTCGCGGCGCTGGCCCGGGGGGACCAGGCGCGGGCGCTGGTGGTCACCGCCACCTCGGCGGCGCGGGATGCGCGCAATGGCGCCGAGTTCCTCGCTCTGGCTCGCGACCGCACCGGGGCGACGGTGGAGATCCTCTCCGGCGACGAGGAGGCCCGGCTCTCGTACCTCGCGGTGGCGCAGGACTTCGCGGCCGAGGCGGGCCAGGCCGGGCTCCTGGCCATCGACGTGGGCGGGGGCTCGACCGAGCTGGTCCACGGCCGCGGGCGACAGGTGCTCTTCCGGAAGAGCCTGGACATCGGCTCGGTGCGGCTCACGGAGCGCTGCATCCGTTCCGACCCGCCGACCCGCGCGGAGCAGGACGCCATCCGTTCCGAGGTCCGCCACGCCCTGGCCGGGCTACCCGCCTTTCCTCCGGACGTCCGGGTGGTGGGTGTGGCCGGGACGGTGACCAGCCTCTTCGCCATCGCCCACGCCATCGAGCCCTACGACGCCGCCCGGGTTCACGGAGGCTGGCTCCCGGTGGAGGACGTCGCCCGCGTGCGCGCCCGCCTCTGCTCGCTCGGCGTCGCCGAGCGTCGGGTGCTTCCGGGGATGCAGCCCAAGCGGGCCGACGTGCTTCCCACCGGCGCGCTGCTGTTCGAGACCGCGCTGCTTCACCTCGGAGCGGCCGGAGCCCGGGTGTCGGACCGAGGGCTGCGCTGGGGAGTCCTGCTCGACCGATGGGAGACGCTCGGATGACCGCGACCGAACCTGCCGTCCCTGCGCCTGCGCAAGCCGCGGTTCGCACCGCGCTTCCGGGCGCCGGCTACGCGCTGGGCGTCCTCACCTTCATCAACGTCATCAACTACCTCGACCGCTACCTGGTGGCCGGCATCCTCCCCCGCATCGAGGATTCGCTGCACATCGACCACGCCCAGGGCGGACTGCTCCAGTCGGTCTTCATCCTCGTGTACATGCTGGTCGCGCCGCTCGGCGGGTACTTCGGCGACCGGTACCCGCGGCGATGGGTCCTCTCGCTCAGCATCCTCATCTGGAGCATCGCCACCTTCGGCTCGGGGCTGGCCGGCACCTTCGCCGCCCTTCTGCTGGCGAGGGCCATCGTCGGGGTCGGCGAGGCGGGCTACGGCACCGTGTCGCCGGGGCTGATCGCGGACTTCTTCCCCGTCATCCAGCGAACCCGTGCCCTCTCGGTCTTCTACGTCGCCATCCCGGTGGGCTCGGCCCTGGGCTACGTGCTCGGCGGATGGATCGGCAACACCTGGAGCTGGCACGCGGCATTCTTCGTCGGCGGGGTTCCGGGACTGCTGGCGGCGTTCCTCGCGCTCCGGATGCAGGAGCCTGCCCGCGGAGCCACCGAGGAGGGCGGTGCGTCCGCGGAGAAGAAGATGCCCTTCCGGGAGGGACTCCGCGGCCTGCGGTCCAACACCTTCTACTGGGTGAGCGTCGCGGGTCTGACCCTGATGACCTTCTCCATCGGGGGACTGGCGGTGTTCATGCCCACCTTCCTCGAGCGGGAGCGCGGCGTTCCGGCGAAGGAGGCGGCGATCGTCTTCGGGGCGCTGCTCTGCGTCTCCGGACTGGTGGGGACCCTGGTGGGCGGAGTCCTGGGCGATCGAGCGGAGAGGAAGTCCTCGACCGGCGGACTCTGGCTCTCGGGCTGGGGGATGCTCCTCGCCGCGCCGTTCATGGTGTGGACGGCGTACAGCGGCTCGGTGCCGATCATCTACGGCGCTGCGTTCTTCGCCATGTTCCTGGTGTTCCTGAACAACGGCCCGCTGAACGCCGCCATCGTGAGCGCGGTGCCGCCCCTCTTTCGCAGCTTCGCCGTGGGCCTGAGCGTGCTCTGCTACCACGCGCTCGGAGACGCCATCTCCCCGCCCATCATCGGCTGGCTCGGAGATCGGCTGAGCCTCGGGCACGCCATCGCGCTGAACGCCATCCCGGTCTTCCTGGGCGGGCTGCTGCTGGTGGTGGGCGCCCGGCTGCTGCACGTGCCGGCGGCGCCCAGGGTCGCCACGTGAACGACCCACACCCTCCGCGTTGCCTTCTTCCCCGGGGGTCGATTACTCCGGGGGTGGCATGAGGTCGCCGCCTGGACCGTGGGTGCGGAGCGTGGGCACGGCGCTGCCTCCGCACTGGGTGGACCAGGAGACGCTGATCTCGCTCTTCCGCGCGCACTGGGCGCGGGAGCACTTCAACGTGGAGCGCATCGAGGAACTCCACCGCTCGGTCCAGGTCGGGGGGCGTCACCTCGCTCTCCCGCTCGAGGAGTACCTGCCGCTCCGAGGATTTGCCGAGCGGAATGAGGCCTTCAACCGCGTGTCGCTCGAGCTGGGCGCGCAGGCCGTCCAGCGCGGCCTCGATGCCGCGGGACTGCAACCCCGCGACGTGGACCACCTCTTCTTCGTCACCGTGACCGGCATTGCCACCCCATCGCTGGATGCTCGACTGGTGAACCGGCTGGGCCTCCGTCCGGACGTGAAGCGCACGCCCATCTTCGGGCTGGGGTGCGTCGCGGGAGCCGCGGGCGCCGCCCGGGCGACCGACGTGCTCCGCGCCTTCCCCGAGCAGGTGGCGGTGCTGCTCTCCGTCGAGCTGTGCTCGCTCACGCTCCAGCGCGAGGACGTGAGCATCGCCAACGTCATCGCCAGCGGGCTCTTCGGCGATGGCGCGGCGGCCCTGGTGCTCTCCGGCGCGGACCGCCCACCCCCCGGCGCGGCGCCGCGCGTGCTGGCCACCCGGAGCATCTTCTACCCCGACACCGAGCGGATCATGGGCTGGGACGTGGTGGAGGGAGGCTTCAAGGTCGTCCTCAGCGCGAAGGTGCCGAGCCTCGTCACCGAGCACGTGCGGGGTGACGTTGACGGGTTCCTCTCCGCGCAGGGGCTCCGGCGCACGGACATTCGCCACTGGATCGCCCACACCGGGGGACCGAAGGTGCTCCAGGCCTTCGAGTCGGCCCTGGACCTGCCGCCCGAGGCGTTGCGCCGCTCCTGGGATTCGCTGCGGAGGACCGGCAATCTCTCCTCGGCCTCGGTGCTCTTCGTCCTCTCCGAGCTGCTCGCCTCGGGGGAAGCGCGTCCCGGCGATCTGGGGATGCTGATGGCGATGGGCCCGGGCTTCTGCGCCGAGCTGGTGCTCCTGCGATGGTGACCTCGGTCCAGCTCTACCTGGTGCTGCTCCTGGCCGTGGCGATGGAGCGCGGGTTGGAGCTCGTCCTCTCTGCCCGGAATGCCCGGCTCGCCCGCGCCCGCGGCGGGGTGGAGACCGGGCAGGGCCACTACCCGGTGATGGCCGTCTTCCACGGCGCGTTCCTGGTGGCCTGCGCGCTGGAGGTGGTGCTCCTCGACCGGCCCTTCCCGGGAGCGGTGGGATGGATGGCGCTCGCGGTGGTGCTCGCGGCGCAGGCCCTCCGCTACTGGGCGATCGCCACGCTGGGATGGCGGTGGAACACCCGCATCGTCGTCGTTCCCGGTGCCGCTCCGGTCACCGGCGGCCCGTACCGCTTCGTGCGGCACCCCAACTACGTGGCGGTCATCGCGGAGATGCTGGCCCTGCCTCTCGTCCATGGGGCCTGGCTGACGGCGCTGACCTTCTCCCTGGGCAACGCGTGGCTGCTGCGGGTACGGATCCGCGCCGAGGAGCAGGCGCTGGGAGCGCCCTGGGAGCGGGCCTTCGCCGGACGGCCGCGCTTCGTCCCCGGAGGACACGGTGGCCACTGAGGCGCAGGTGCTGGAGGCCATCCGGGCCATCGCCCGCAGCGAGCTGGAGATGGAGCGTCCCATCGCTCCGGAGGACGACCTGCTGCGCGACCTCCTGCTGGACAGCCTCGGGCTGACCGTGCTCGCGGTGGGTCTGGAGAACCGGTTCCGGGTGAAGCTCAGCGAGGAGGACGCCGCGGGGGTGCAGACGGTGGGCGACCTCGCGCGGCACGTCGCCTCGCGCACGGAGGAGGCGCCATGAGAGCCGCGCGCCTCCATGGCGCTCCGCAGGCCCCCCCGCGCCACGCGAGCCTCAACGAGGCGCTGGAGCGTGCGGCCGTCTCGGGACGCCGAGGGCTCACCTTCGTCGCAGCGGACGAGACAGAGACTGCGCTCGGCTGGGACGCGGTGCGAGACCGGGCGGCGGAGGTGGCGGGTGCGCTGGTGACGCTGGGCGTCCGCCCGGGCGAGCGCGTCGCGATGGTGCTCCCCACCGGTCCGGACTTCATGGACGCGTTCCTGGGGACGCTGCTCGCCGGGGCGGTGCCGGTGCCGCTCTACCCGCCGGTGCGTCTCGGGCGCCTGCCCGAGTACCACGTCGCGACGGGGCGGATGCTCCGCCTCTCGGGCGCGGTCGCGCTCCTCTCCGACGGACGGGTGGGACGGCTCCTCGGAGAGGCGGTGCGCCGCGCCGGTCCCCGGCTGGGGCTCCGGAACGTCTCCGACCTCCGAGAGTCTGGGGCGGGGCCGGTGGCCCGCCCGGCGGACCCCCGAGCGCTGGCGCTGGTGCAGTTCTCGTCCGGGAGCACGGTGGATCCGAAGCCGGTCGCGCTGTCGCACCGGGCGGTCCTCGCCCAGACCGATGCGCTGCGCGCGCTGATGCCTGACGACACGCCCGAGGATCCGCAGCTCGGCGTGAGCTGGCTGCCGCTGTACCACGACATGGGCCTCATCGGCTGTCTGCTGAGCGCGCTCACCTACCCCGGGCCGCTGGTGCTGCTCGGGCCGGAGGTGTTCCTCGGCCGGCCCGCGCTGTGGCTGCGTGCGCTCTCGCGGCACCGCGGCACCATGTCCGTCGCTCCGAGCTTCGCCTACGCGGTGTGCGCGCGGCGGGTGAAGGACGCGGAGATGGACGGGGTGGACCTCTCCCGCTGGCGTCTGGCCCTGAACGGGGCGGAGCAGGTCTCGGTCGAGGCGACCCGGCGCTTCTCCGAGCGCTTCTCTCGCTGGGGGTTCCGGCCGGCGGCGCTGATGCCGGTGTACGGCCTGGCGGAGGCGGCCCTCGCCGTGACCTACTCGCCGCCTCGTGCTCCGCTCCGATCCGTGGCGGTGGACCCGGTCGAGCTGGCACGGGAGGGCCGTGTCCGTCCCGGCGCCCGCGTCCTGGCGAGCGTGGGGATGCCGGTGCCCGGGGTCTCGGTGGAGGTGCGCGACGAGTCCGGGGCGGTCGTGGGCGAGGGCCTGGTGGGGCGAATCTTCGCCCGCGGCCCGTCGGTGATGGACGAGTACCTCGGGCAGCCCGAGGCGACGCGGGCCGTGCTCGACGGCGGATGGCTGGACACCGGCGATCTGGGCTTCGTCCAGGAGGGCGAGCTGGTGGTGTGCGGGCGAGCCAAGGACGTGGTGGTGCTCCGGGGAGCGAACCACGCCCCCCAGGAATTCGAGGACGCGCTCGATGGCGTCCCCGGCGTCCGCACCGGCTGCGCGGTGGCGCTCGGCTTCGTCCCGCCCGGAGGTGACGGCGAGGAGCTCCTGCTCCTGGTGGAGACCACGTCCGGCGCGCGTCCAGACCTCGCGGACCGCATCCGCGCCGCAGTCGCCGAGCGCACCGGCGTTCGCCCGCACACGGTGCAGCTGCTGGCGCCGGGGACGCTCCCCCGGACCTCGAGCGGGAAGCTGCGCCGCTCCGAGGCCCTGCGGCGCTGGGCCACGGGCGCGCTCCATCCCCCGGCGCGGGTGACCGCCGTGCGGCTGGTGGGAGAGATGCTCCGCTCCGCCCTGGCGCTCGCGCTGGCGCGGGCCCGCGCTCACCC
>DASROG010000425.1:0-5660 GCA_035646995.1 Myxococcaceae bacterium | reverse complement strand
AGGCCGGACTTGCGATTGATCGACCTTCCGCTCTCCGGGGAGGCCTGGTGGCGCCAGAGCCCGGGCGTGTCGTCCGAGCCGATCCCCTAGAGGTCATGGCGGATCGACTCGCCGCCACCCCGCCGCGCCGAGCTCCCAGGTGTCGTCGAGGAGCGCGCTGTTCGCGGGATTTCCGCCTCCGAAGACCACCAGAACCCCTCGTGCGCGGTCGTAGGCGACGCCCGGGAGGTACCGGGGCGGAGGAGCACCCGCCACTCCGAGCGGCTCCCAGCCTGCGTCGCGGAGCACGAGCGGCTCGTCGGCCGACGACGCCCCCCCGACCAGGACCATCGTGCCACGGCCCTCGTCGAAGGCCATCCGTGCGTGCGTCCGCGGAAGGCGGGGCGGCGCGACCTCGGCCCAGGCCCCGTTCCACAGCCAGGTGTCGCCCCGGTCCGAGACCCCGGGCACGAAGCCGCCGAACACCACCACGCCACCGAACCCCGGGTGGTACTGCATCGCGTGGTGCACGCGGCTCCCGGGCCCGGCGCCTGCCAGCGGCGTCCACTGGCCTCCGTCGAAGGTCCAGACGTCCTCGGGGAAGGTGGTGAGGTCGCGCTGTCCGCCGAACAGCACGACCTGGCCGTGCAGGGGGTCGTCGCTCATCTGGGTGTGGTCCAGGATCCCGGGTCCGGGGACGTCGATCCGCCGCCAGCCGGCATCGGCGCGCCACTCCCAGGTATCGCCGTAGGGGACCTGGATGGTGTACGAGCCGCCGTGCATCACCAGCACGTCGCGGGTGCTGTCGTACGCCACCCCGGCGAGACTCCGGATGGGCGGCCCGGCCGAGTCGAGCACCCGCCACTGGGCACCGTTCCAGGACCAGAGCTGCGTGGGCTGCGTGGACGGCGGCGCGGTGGTCCCGCCCAGGCCGGCGTTGACCAGGAGCACCCGCTGGAGCGCATCGTCGTAGACGAGGTCGTGCCCGGCGCTCGCGGGCGGCCGGACTCCACTGTCGACCGGGGGATTTCCGCCCGGCGGACCGGCTGGGTCGCTCGAGCAGTGGCAGAGCAGGACCCCCGCCACGAGGACGAGGCCCGAAGCGCCGGAGACCCTCACGCCGGGGGAGGGTACCGCTTGCGCGTCCCTGGCCGCCCGGAAGCAGTGACGGGCGGAGCCCATGCAGCCGCCGGCTCCGTCCCGGAAATGGCACTGCGAGGTCGACGCTCGGCCGCGGCGTCTGGCACTGTCCGTCGCCCGATGGCGGGCGGGAACCGAGGGCGACGGCTGGGTGCGCTGGTGGCCATCGGCCTGCTCGCGGTGCTGCTCGCAGTGGCGATGTGGCGGACGTCGACCGTGGGGCCGGCCCGCACACTCCGCAGAGACCTCGCGGCTCACGCCTCTGCCCGGTTCCCCCGACCGGCGCAGGTGGAGCCGCCCGAGCCGGGCACCTTCGGAGAGCGGGCCGGCGCGCCCTGGGACGCGCTCGCCGCCCTCGAGGCCTCCTCCGCCGACGTGGAGCTGTGCCGGGCGGTGCGCGAGGGAGAGCGGCCGTTCGAGGACCTCTCGCCGTCGTGCCGGCGAGAGCTGGAGGCCGCCGCGGGGCCGCTGGGCACCCTGCTCGCGGCAACGCATGCCGCCGAGGCCGGTCCGCCGCCCGGACTCGGCACGCTGGATGCGGCCGCGCCGCCGGGCCGGCCGCGCGGCTGGTCCACCTTGCCCTACGCCGGGAAGGTCGGGGCGCTGCGGATCAGGCAGCTGCTCGCCCGGGGAGAGGCGGCGAACGCGGTGCAGGTCTGCGTGGATCTCCAGGCGCTCGCCCGGGATGCCTCCTGGGGCGCCGCGCTCGCGGGAAGGCTCGCCGCGCTGTCGGTGGAGGAGGTCGCCTTCCGGCCGTGTGCAGCCGCCCTGGACGTGGCCCCGACCTCCGTGAAGCGGAGCGCAGCCGGAGCGCTCGCCCGGGTGGAGCAGGGCACGCCGACGTTCGCAGAGGTGATGCGCGAGTACGCGCTGGGGTCCCGGGCGCAGGCCTTCGCTCCGTACCTCGGGTCCGTCGACGGCCTGCCGCCCCAGGTCGCCACCTGGGCCCGGGACAACGCGCCGGGCGGGCGCACCGACTGGCGGTTCGCGCTCTCTCTGGGCGATGCCTGGCATCGGATCGACGCCCGTCTGCACGAGGCGGTGGAGGCTGCGGCGCTGCCGATGCCCGAGCGGGCCGCACGGCTGGACGTCATCGCCGCGGGCGAGCGGCCCTGGGTCAACCGGCGCGCCGCCTACGCCTTTCCCCAGCTCGGGCGCGCGGCGCGGTCGGACGCCCGGGCGCGGGCCCAGCTCCACCTGCTCCGGGCAGCCGTCGCCGCGGACCTCGTTCATGCGGACCGGGGCCGCTGGCCGACGGGCCCGGAGCTGGCCGGGTCGCTCGGGGCAGGGGAGCCGCTTCTCCTCGAGCCGCACGGGGAGGTGGCAACGATCGTCGATCCCACCGTCCCGCGCGGAGAGCTCGCGGTCAGTGTCCGCGCGGACGGTCCGTCGACTCCGCGCTGAATCGCGCTTCGCGGCTGGTCGGGCTCTCGGGTGACTCGGCGTGTGCGACCCGGAGTGGACGCGCTCGGGTGGAGCAGCGAGCCCGTCCGGTGAGTCGCACGGTCCAGCCTCGGGCTCTGGGCCGGGCGAGCGTTCCAAAGTAATCCTGGAAGCGGGTTGGGGAAGCCGAATGGAACGGTCCGGAGGCTGTCCGAACCCCGCCGTGGGGCGAGCGTTCCAGGATGATGCTGGAAACCCGCGTGGGTAACGGAGGGAACGCTTTGGATGGTCACGCGGCGTCGGCCCGACGGCCAGCGTTCCAACATGGTTCGGGAAACAGACGAGCACCTCAGGGCATAGCATCTCGATAGTTGACTGGAGCAATGATCTCGTTGTTTTCTGCAACCATGGGTGATCTGGACAAGTCGGTGGCGGCCGTTCGTGGATTCAACCGGGCGTATACGCGCCGTTTCGGGCTACTCGACGACCAGCACCTCGGCAGTGAGTACAGCCTCGGGGAGGTCCGGGTGCTCTACGAGCTTGCGCATCGCGACGGGCCGTCGGCCGCCGGGCTTGCCCGCTCCCTGGACCTCGATCCCGGTCACCTGAGCCGGATGCTCGCCGGGCTGCGACGGGCCGGGCTCGTCCGGAGGCAGCGATCCTCGCAGGACCGGCGCGCCTCGGTGCTGGGGCTCACCCCCGCCGGTCGCCGCGCGTTCGACCGCCTGGACCGGAAGGCGACCGTCCACATCTCGGGGCTGCTCCGCAAGTTTCCCGACGCCCAGCGCGGCGAGCTGATCCGCTGGCTCACCGGGCTCAGGCGCCTCCTCGAGCCCCGGGAGGGTGCCGCGCCGGCAGTGCTCATCCGCAACCATCGCCCCGGAGACCTGGGCTGGGTCCTGGAACGCCACGGGGCGGTCTACGCCGACGAGTACGGATGGGGCGCGCCGTTCGAGGCCGTGGTGGCCCGGGTCATCGCCGAGTTCGCACAGGGTCACGACCCGGCGCGCGAGGCGTGCTGGGTGGCGGAGCTCGAGGGACGCCGGGTGGGCTCGGTGATGCTGGTCCGACACGCGGAGCGCGAGGACGTGGCACGGCTGCGGCTGCTCCTGGTCGAGCCGGAGGCACGCGGTCTTGGCGTCGGCCAGGCCCTGGTCGACCTGTGCACCGAATTCGCGCGCGCCGCGGGTTACCGGCAGGTCACGCTCTGGACGCAGTCGGTCCTCGCCGCTGCGCGTGCGATCTACTCCCGGGCGGGGTACGTGAAGGTCTCCGAGGCGCCCAACAGCACCTTCGGGCAGGGGCTGACCGCGGAGACCTGGGAGCTTGACCTGTGACCTTCAAGGATCACTTCTCGGTCGCGGCGAGCGGATACGCGGCACACCGTCCCGTCTACCCGCCGTCGGTCGCGGAGGCGCTCGCCGCCCGGTCCCCCGGACGGGCCCTGGCGTGGGACGCGGGCTGCGGCTCGGGGCAGCTCTCGCGGGTGCTGGGGGAGGTGTTCGCCCAGGTGGTGGCCACCGATGCCAGCGCCGCCCAGATCGCCGCGGCCACTCCGCATCCCCGCGTCCGGTACGCCGTCGCCCCCGCCGAGGCCAGCGGGCTTCCCGACGGGAGCGTCGACTGCGCCGTCGCGGCACAGGCGGCGCACTGGTTCGATCTCGACGCCTACTACCGCGAGGTAATGCGCGTGGCGCGCCCGGGCGGGCTGCTGGCGCTGGTGACGTACGCGGTGATGGAGGTGGACCCGGAGATCGCCGGCCTCGTGGATCGGTTCTATCGCCAGACGCTCGAGGGACACTGGCCCCCGGAGCGCAGGCTGGTCGAGGAGGGATACCGGGCGCTTCCGTTCCCCTTCGAGCCGGTGGCGGCACCGCCGCTCGCGCTGGAGCACCGCTGGAACTTGGGGCAGGTGCTCGGATACATCGGGACCTGGTCGGCCGTGCAGTCGCTCAAGAAGGCAGGCCGGAGCGAAGAGCTCGAGCGGTTCGGAGAGCAGCTGCAGGCCGCCTGGGGAGATCCGACGCAGGACCGGGTCGTGCGCTGGCCCCTCTCACTCCGGCTCGGGCGGGTCACTCCGCTCCCCTGAGCGGGCCGAGGCGCTCGGGGCGCGGGGCGTGTCGATCAGCTGCCGCTGGCGGCGCGAGGTGGATTGCCGGGCGTGGCGGGGGCGCCGGCGTCGAGCCGGGCACGGACCTTGGCCGCGGCTGCCGAGGTCTCGTCGATCCAGCTCTTGCTCCCGAGCTGTTCGGCCGTCCGTCGCGCGACGTCGTAGTGCTCGAGCGCCGGGGCGAGTCGCCCCTCGGCCTCCTCCACCGCGCCGAGGCCGAATCGGGACCAAACCCGTGCCGGGGCGCTGTTCAGCTCCTCGGCGAGGGCGAGCGCCCGGGAGTAGCTCGTCCGGGCGTCTCCCAGCGCTCCCTTCTTCCGCTCGAGGTCCCCGACGGCGATGAGCGCGAAGGGGACCAGCCGGACGAGGCCGATCTCCTCCCGGAGCGCGAGGCTCCGCCGCTGCAGGGCCAGCGCCTGGTCGAGGTCGCCCCGGGACTCGGCGAGGCCTCCGAGGTGCCGGAGCGCGTAGGACAGGGTGGAGCGATCGCCGATCTGCTCCGCCAGCGCGCGCGCCTCCTCGTAGAGCGGCCCCGCGCGGTCCGGCTTCTCCTCCTGCTCCCAGGTCAGCCCGAGGAAGAAGGTCTCCTGGGCCACCCCGGACCGCTCCCCGAGCTCCCGGTACAGATCGCGCGAACGGGTGAACAGCTCCCGGGGGAGGTGGAAGTCCCTGGACTCCTCCCAGAGCAGTCCCCCGTAACGAAGGAACCCCTCGGCGTGGACCGCGCGCGCCTCGAGCTCGCGGGCCCCCAGGCTCCGTGCCGCCGCCTGCGCCTCGGCCGCGAGCCGCAGTCCGCGGTCCATGCCCTGCCGGGTGTAGAAGTACTCCTCGGCCAGCACCACCGCGAGCTCGGCCTGTAACCGGGCCTTCCCGGCCGGATCCAGCTCGGGGCGCTCCAGGGCCGAGGTCAGGAGCGTCCTCCCCCGCTCGAAATCACCCCGCATCACGCCGGTCCGGGCGAGCCGGACCGTCGCCGCGACCCACCCGCTGCCGGCCTCTCCGACCGCCGCAGGGGTGGCCAGCACCTCGCCGGTGGGGGCGGCGGGCG
>DASROG010000424.1:0-9601 GCA_035646995.1 Myxococcaceae bacterium | reverse complement strand
GTCTTGGTCGGGTCGGCGTCCACGGTGATGCTGGTCAGGGGTACGGAGCAGCGCCCGGAACGGTTACGGCCGTCCGGGCTCATGTGGATGTCACATGACCCCCGGCAGGTCGACGGCGGCGAAGTGCTCGCCCACCTCGAGACCTAGTGGAGCACTAGGCTGCCGGCTCCGTCGAGGCGATGCTCGGCCTCGCCGCGTGCGCGGCCTCCAGCGCCAGCAGCTCCGGCCACGGCGCCAGGTCCAGCCGCTTCCGGAAGCGGATCCAGCCCAGGAGCGTCACCACCGCCACGTCCACGTAGGCGAGGCGCCCCGGGGCGAGCGTCCGCTTTCCGCGGTACGTCCGCTCCAGCCAGTCCAGGCACGCCCTGGCCCGGGCGTTCTGGCGTTGCAGGGTGGGCGACTGCTCGGGCCGGATGCCGTCGCCCTCGAGGAGGAACACGTTCACCAGGCTGTCCTGCGCGGCATCGGCGACGGCGAGGACGTTCTGGTCGAGCAGCCCGAGCGAGGGGTCGAGGAGCCCGTCCTGGAACGGCGGGTCACCTCCCGGCGGCGGGTGGGGGAGCGTGTACAGGAGCGTGGCGATGGCCCGGGAGTCGAACAGGTGGCGCACCGCCCAGCCCGGACCGAGGTCCAGCATTGGCACCCGCCGGATGGGTGAGGCGCCGACGAGCTCGGGCGCGGGGTCCTGCCATCCGCGGGTGTCGCGCTCGAAGGGGATCCGCAGCTCGGCCAGGAGGACTCGGACGCGGCGCACGTAGGGCGAGGCATCGTGACCGAAGAGCTTCAGCACGGCAGAGGGACCTCCGCTCGGGTGGGCTGGCATTGACGCCAGTTTGAGTCAGCGGGCTCCGTCGCCGCCCGGCGGTCGGGCACGGCTCGCCGCCCCGCGCTCGGCCCGGTCCCCGTTGCGCAGCTGGTCCAGGAGACCGAGCAGCACGCCGACCTCGACTGGCTTGCCGAGCGTGGCTCGCACCAGCGGATGCTCGCGGACCCGGTCGACGTCGCGGCTCGCGGAGAGCACCACGGTCGTCGGTCCAGGCTCCCCACGGAGGAGCTCGAGGAGCTCGAAGCCGTCCATCACCGGCATCATGAGGTCGAGGAGCATCAGGTCCGGCGGTGGGCCGCTCCGGAGACGGTCCAGCGCCAGCTTCCCGTTGGCCGCCGGCTCGACGGTCCAGCGCTCCATGCGGAGCACGTCGGTCAGGGCCTCACGGATGTCGGTGTCGTCCTCGACGAGCAAGACCCTTCCCGGCTCCGTGTTCCCCGCGTCTATGTTGGGACCGGCACCGGCCAAAGTCTCCTCCGGCCTCCCCGCGCCGAGTCGTCGACTGCGAATGACTCTCCGGCGAGGGCAGCGGGAATTGCAGTCTCCACTCGCGCAGCCTGCAATGCCGTGTCCAGCCTGGAAAGAACTTGGATCCGCTCGCTGTCCAGCGCTCGACGCGTGTCCGGGACCGCGGGCCGCTCCGGCGTCCACCTGCTCCTCCAGCGCCCTGCATCGGGGTTGCCATCCCACACCGGCAAATGCCTGCGGGCCGCTCCGCTCTCATCAGGGCACGAGCACCGTCGCGGTGCGCCCGGTCTGCGCCCCGTAGCGCTCGGCCACCCGTTCCATCGAGGCCCGCAGGCCCTCCGGACGCGCCGCCACCACGATGGCGCCTCCGAAGCCGCCGCCGGTGAGCCGGGCCCCGAACACGCCCGGAGCCTCCGCGGCGAGGGCCACCAGGCGGTCGAGGTCGGGCGCGCTCACCTGATGGTCGTCGCGGAGCGACCGGTGAGATGCCGCCAGCAGCGCCCCGAGCCGTTCCAGCGTGCCCGCCCGGAGCGCCTCCACCGCCTCGAGCACCCGGGTGTTCTCGGTCACCACGTGCCGGGCCCGCCGATCCAGCGGGGGCCGGAGGGCCCCGATGCGCGGAAGGTCCTCCACCGTCAGCGCCCGGAGGCTGGGAACTCCGAGGGCCCGCGCCGCGTCCTCGCACTCGCGACGCCGGACGCGGTACTCGCCGCTGGCGTGGTCGTGGGAGATGCCGGAGTGAAGCACCGCGATGCCCAGCCCCGCGGGGATGGGCACCGCCTCGGTGCGCAGTGACTGCGTGTCGATGAACAGCGCGGCCCGCGGACCTCCCAGGCTCGAGGCCATCTGATCCATCACCCCGACCGGGGCCCCCACGAACTCCACCTCCGCCCGCTGCCCGAGGAGCGCGAGCCGGACGTCGTCCAGCTGCCAGCCGAAGGCATCGCGGAGCGCACGGAGCATCGACACTTCCAGCGCTGCGCTCGACGACAGCCCGCTCCCCAGCGGCACGTCCGAGTCGATGCGCGCCTCGAACCCGGCGAGCGGGCGCGGACGTGCGACCGCGGTCAGCCCCTGCACGTAGTCCAGCCATCCCTGGCGGGGCGACTCGGCGCCGACGCGGTACTCCTCCGTCCTCCCCAGCTGGACCGAGTGCACGCGGGCCGTGTCGTCATGGCGACGGCGGAGCTCGACCCGCGTCCGCTGAGGAATGGTCACCGGAAGGACGAAGCCTCCCGAGTAGTCGGTGTGCTCGCCGATGAGGTTGGCCCGGCCCGGCGCGTCGGCGCTGACCTCCGGGTCGGCCCCGAAGAGCTCGCGGAAGGTGCTCACGACGGGCCGCCCTCCAGATCCTCCTCGTTCCTCCGCCTCGGCGCCGGCGGCATCGAGACGCCACTGGAGAACCCCTCGCCGCAGCTCGCGGCAGGGTCGGGGCTGAACGGCACCCCGAGGGTCCGCTCCCGGCGGTCCGAGGGGGCCATGCGCGGGACGGTCCGGCGGCCGGGCGCGCCGCCGTGCTGGGGAGGTCGCTCGGCCATCAGCGAGTGACAGGGTAAGCGCGTCCGCCCGGACCTGGGAGGGGTGCTAGGGTCGCCCCTCACCATGGCCCCTCCCCCGCATCTGACACCGAACCAGCTGGCCCGGTTCGAGGAGCGGCTGCAGCGCGAACGCGCCCGGCTGCTCGGGCTCACCCGGCCCGACGGACCCTCCGACACCCCCGGGCTCGCCGACCCCGGCGACGCGGCCGACGTCGCCGAGGAGCAGGTCGAGCGGAGCACGCGCAACACCCTGACCGAGGGCGACCGGGCGCAGCTCGCCCAGGTGAACCGGGCCCTGATCAAGCTGACCGACGGCTCCTACGGGCTGAGCGACGTCACCGGGGATCCGATCCCGCTCGCTCGCCTTGAAGCTCTCCCCTGGGCGACCACCAACGTCGAGGACGCTCCGGGTCGCCGCTGAGGCTGTCGGCACCGCCGGTGCGCTTCCGATCAGAGCTCCGGCTCGAAGACCGTGACATGCACGAGGACGGTGGCTCCCAGTCCCGTGCCGGCGCGGCAGTAGGTGTCGCCCGCGGCCTTTCCCTTCAGAATCAGGACCAGCTCCTTCTTGTCCTTGGCGGGGACGAGCTTGGCGTCCACGATGCTCAGGTCGTCGCAATTCAGCCCCTGGGCCAGGCCGACGCTCATCTTGACCGTCTTGCCGACCTGCACCTCGACCTCCCTGGCCGGCTGCGCACGAGCCGGACCGGTCAGCAGGAGGAGGCACAGGAGCGGAGCCGTCCTGGACATGCCGCGGAGCCTAGCCCATCGACGCCGCGGAAATCCCCTCACGGCCCGGTATCGCGCGGGGAGCCGTGTTCGGCGGCGTGCGCCGGCGTCTCGAGCCGCACCTTTCCCCGGAAGGCGCGCGCGAGGAAGACGAAGTAGCCGCAGGCCAGCGGCAGCCCCACCAGCGTCCAGCTCAGCGCCACCCGGAGACCGTGATGGGTGGTGGCGGCGGCGAAGGCGTCGAGCGACAGCGACGGCGCCAGGTTGGAACGGAGCAGCACCGGCCAGCGCGCCGCGGCGCCGGTGCCGAGCAGCGTGAAGAGCGTCCCCGCCGACCCGGCGAAGCCCAGCGCCGGGTTCCCTCGGACCAGGCCCAGCACCAGCGCCGACGCCGACGCGACGAGGAGCACCACGAGGATCCAGACCAGCGGCCGGTGCGCGGCGGTGGCCGGAAGCTCGGGCGCGACCCGGGTGGTCGCCCAGGTGACCAGCGGGAACAGCGCCCCCGCGCACACCCAGAGCAGGCGTGCCGCGCGCAGGCTGCGGGTGTGCACGCGCTCGTCGGTCTTGATCGCCAGGTACAGCCCTCCGTGCCCGCCGAGGGCGAGGAGGGTGAACACGCCCACCAGCACGGTGTACGCATCGAGCACGCCCGAGCGGGCCGAGGGCCAGAAGCTGTCGAAGAGGGAGACGTGAAACGTTCCCGAGCTGTCCAGCGGGACGCCCCGCAGCACGTTGCCCAGCGCCGCGCCGAGCACGATGGCGATGAGCGTGCTGCCCAGGGCGAAGGTCGCGTCCCAGAACGCCGCCCAGAGGGGATCGCTGACGTGGCTGCGGAGCTCGATGGACAGGCCTCGGAGGATGAGCACCCAGAGCAGCAGCATCAGCGGCAGGTAGAAGCCGCTGAAGCCCACCGCGTACGCGACGGGGAAGGCCATGAAGAGCGCGCCGCCCCCGGCGATCAGCCACACCTCGTTCCCGTCCCACACCGGGCCGATGGCGGCCAGCACGCTGCGCCGCTCGGCATCCGTCCGGGCCACCAGCAGATGGAGGAAGCCGGCGCCGAAGTCGAAGCCGTCGAGGACGACATACACCGCGAGCATCCCGGCGACGATGGCGAACCAGAGCGCCTCCATCACGCGGCCTCCTCGGCGGGTCTCTGCGCTCCCGCGGGAAGGACCTGCGCGTGCGGCGCGCCCGGACCGTGCGCGACCTCTCGACCCACGAGGTAGAGGAAGAGGATGCCCATCACCAGGTAGAGGCCGGCGAACCCGAGGAGGGTGAAGAGCGTGTTCCCAACCGAGACCCGCGGCGAGGTGCCGTCGGCGGTGCGCATCAGCCCGTAGACCAGCCAGGGCTGCCGTCCCAGCTCCGCGGTCATCCACCCCGCGCTGGTGGCGATGTACGGGAACGGGATGGCGAGCATCAGCGCCCAGAGCACCGGCCGCGACCGCTCGAGCCGTCCGCGCCAGAGCTGGAACGCGGCCAGCGCGAGGAGGCCGATGAACAGCGTCCCCAGCCCCGCCATCACGTGGTACGCGTAGTAGAGGAGCTCGATGTTGTCCGGCCACTGGTCCTCGGGAATTCGATCCAGCCCCGTGACCGTGCTGCCGAAGCTCCCGTAGACCAGGAAGCTGAGCATTCCTGGCACCACGATCGGGTTCTCTAGTCGTCGCTCGTGTACGTTGGGCTGCCCGATGATGGCCAGCTCGGCGTCGGGCCTGGTCTCGAAGAGCCCTTCCATCGCCGCCAGCGTCGCCGGTTGCTTCTCGGCCAGCAGCTTCCCGTGCCGGTCTCCGGTGGGAAAGACGAGCAGGCACGAGGCGATCAGCCCGGAGACCACGCCGGTCCGGAGCGCCAGCCGCGCGTGCTCCGGGTGCCGGCCCGACAGCGACCAGAGCGCGCCCACCCCGGCGACCACGAAGGACGCCGTCACCACCGAGGCGGTCATGTTGTGGAGGTACTGCCAGATCGCCCAGGGGTTGAGCACGAAGGCCCAGAAGTCGGCCAGCTGGAGCCGGCCGTCCGGCCCGATGGCGTGTCCCACCGGGTTCTGCATGAAGGCGTTGGTGGCGATGATGAAGTAGCCGGACAGCCACGCTCCCGCCCAGAGCGCCGCCGCCGAGGCCAGATGCATCCGGGGCCCGAACCGCTTCTCCCCGTACAGGAAGATGCCGAGGAACGTGGACTCGAGGAAGAAGGCGAACATGCCTTCCATGGCCAGGGTCTGTCCGATGACCCCGCCGGCGAACTGGCTGAAGCGCGACCAGTTGGTCCCGAACTGGAACTCCAGCGGGATTCCGGTGACTACCCCCATCGCGAACGCCACGCCGAAGATGCGGGCCCAGAAGCGCGCCGCCTCGTCGTGGAGCGCGCTGCCCTTCCGGAACGCCCGCCACTTGAAGATCAGGATGAGGAGGGACAGCCCCATCGTCAGCTGGGGGAAGAGGTAGTGATAGGTGACGGTGAAGCCGAAGTGCAGGCGGTGCCAGAACAGCGCGTCGCTCATCGGAGGAGACCTTTCCCCAGCTTCATCGCCGGCTGGCGGCGAGCCCGCACGCAGGGCGGAGAGCTTGCGCAGGAACCGCTTCTGCCGTCGAGCAGCAGCACCCTGCCCGGCTCGAGCCAGTCGTGGGGACCCATCACCGTCTCCTGTCGCCGAAGGGGCGCCGTTTCGTCTCCTCGGGAGGTGCACCGTGGTGCCCGGTGAGGGGGCGGCCGGGCCTCCGGCACGGATGTCGCACGAACGCCACGCCCGACGTTCAGCCTCTCCCCGCAGCGTGCGGCGGGCGTAGAAGGACGCCGGACGCCACCGGAGAGAGACCATGCCCGACCCGCTCACCCCCGAAGACCTGCGGCTCATCGACGCCTGGTGGCGCGCCGCCAACTACCTCACCGTCGGGCAGATCTACCTCCAGGAGAACCCGCTCCTGAAGGAGCCGCTCCGGCCCGAGCACATCAAGCCCCGCCTCCTCGGCCACTGGGGGACGAGCCCCGGGCTGAGCCTGGTCTACGCACACGTCAATCGGCTGATCCGCCGCGACGGCTTCCCGGCCATCTACCTCGCCGGCCCCGGACACGGTGGCCCGGCGGTGGTGGCCTGCACCTACCTCGAGGGCACCTACAGCGAGATCTACCCGCGGGTGACGCCCGATGCGGCGGGGATGCGGCGGCTCTTCCGACAGTTCTCCACGCCTGGAGGCATCCCGAGCCACGTGAGCGCGCCCACTCCCGGCTCCATCCACGAGGGGGGCGAGCTGGGCTACGTGCTGACCCACGCCTTCGGCGCGGCGTTCGACGACCCGGAGCTGATCGCCATCGCCGTGGTGGGCGACGGCGAGGCCGAGACCGGTCCGCTCGAGGGCAGCTGGAAGAGCATCAGCTTCCTCAACCCGGCGCACGACGGCGCGGTGCTCCCGGTGCTGCACCTGAACGGCTACAAGATCTCCGGCCCCACCGTCTGGGGGCGCTCCACCGACGCCGAGATCCGCGGGTACCTGGAGGCCATCGGCTACGAGGTGCTGTTCGTCGAGGGAGACGACCCGCCGCGCGTCCACCAGGCGCTCGCCGCGGCGCTCGATGGCTGCCTGGACCGCATCCGGCGGATCCAGAAGGAGGCCCGAGCCACCGGCGTGAAGGGACGTCCCCGCTGGCCGGCGCTGGTGCTCCGCACGCCCAAGGGGTGGACCGGTCCTGACGTCGTGGACGGGACCCAGGTCGAGGGGACGTTCCGCGCCCACCAGGTCCCACTCGCCGGGGTGAAGGAGAACCCCGAGCACTTGAAGCTGCTCGAGGCGTGGATGCGGAGCTACCGGCCCGAGGAGCTCTTCGACCGGCACGGGTCATTGGTTCCCGAGCTGCGCGCGCTCGCCCCGGCAGGGGCGCTCCGGATGAGCGCCAGCGCACGCACGAACGGAGAGACCTGCGAGTCGCTGAAGATGCCACCCGTCGAGCGGTACGCGGTGAAGGTCGACGCCCCGGCGGCGCGCCGCGAGGAGTCCACCCGGCGCCTTGGCCAGCTGATGCGCGACCTCTACCGGGAGAACCCGGGCCGCTTCCGCTTCTTCTGCCCCGACGAGACGAACAGCAACCGCCTCGGCGCGGTGTTCGAGGCCTCCCCGCGCGCCTTCATGCTCCCGGTCGAGCCCACCGACGAGACCATCGGTCCCGAGGGGCGGGTGATGGAGGTGCTCAGCGAGCACAACTGCGAGGGGTGGATGGAGGGCTACGCGCTCACCGGGCGCCACGGCCTGCTCGCCACCTACGAGTCGTTCGCCATGGTGATGGCCTCGATGGCGATCCAGCACAGCAAGTGGCTTGACGAGGCGCTCAAGCTGGAGTGGCGCAAGCCCGTCCCCGCGCTGAACATCCTCCTCACCTCCACCTGCTGGCGGAACGACCACAACGGCTTCAGCCACCAGGGCCCGGGCTTCATCGACACCGTGCTCACGCGCAAGCCGACGGTGTCGCGCATCTACCTGCCGCCGGACGCCAACTGTCTGCTCTGGACGGCGGACCACTGCTTCCGCACCTCGAACCACGTCAACGTCATCGTCATCGACAAGCAGCCGCAGCTCCAGTACCTCGACCTCCAGACGGCGAAGGGCCACTGCGAGCGTGGCGGCTCGGTCTGGGAATGGGCGAGCAACGACGAGGGCGACCCGGACATCGTCATGGCCTGCGCCGGGGACATCTCCACCCTGGAGACGCTCGCCGCGACCTGGCTGCTCCGTACCGCCGCGCCCGGGCTGCGGATCCGGGTGGTGAACGTGGTGGACCTCATGGCGATGTTCACGCCCGAGGAACACCCGCACGGGATGGACGAGAAGCGCTTCGTGGACCTCTTCACCCGCGACCGACACGTGGTGTTCGCGTTCCACGGTTACCCGCTGGGCATCCACTACACCCTGCACGGACGGCCCGAGCCGGAGCGCTTCCACGTGCGCGGGTTTCGCGAGCAGGGCACCACCACCACGCCCTTCGACATGGTGGTGCTCAACGGCATCAGCCGGTACCACCTCGCGATGGAGGCGCTCCGCCGGGCTCGGCGCATCCCCGAGAACTCACCGGAGCTGGTCGAGCGCTTCAAGGAGCTCCTGAGGAAGCACCGGGCCTACGTCGAGGAGCACCTCGAGGACATGCCCGAGGTCCGGGACTGGACCTGGACCCCGCCGTCGTGAAGGCCGTCACCTCGGGAAAGGCTGACGTCGCTCCTCACCGTGCGCGGGCGCGGCGAGCCCTGGCGCGCGAGCTCCGTCGCGCCGGGGCCCGCGCCGGGGTACGCGGCGTCTTCCGCCGGGCGACCAGCTCGAGCAGGAGCGACACCGGGCGATGGTCCTCCACCGGGTGCCGGAAGGGACGGTCGGTCCGGACACGGTAGCGGTTGCGCCGGCCGACCCGCTCGCGATGGAGGTACTGCTCCGACTCGAGCTCCTGCAGGATGCGCTGGACGGCCCGTTCGGTGATCCCGACGCGCGCGGCGATGTCGCGGACCCGGGCCTCGGAATCTTCCCAGACACAGAGAAGGACGTGGGCGTGATTGGTCAGGAAAGTCCAGGTAGCCATGGGGTTTCGGACCTTACAGGGCGCCTCGACAAAGGGAATCAGGGAACAGCCAGGAACGGCCTCCGGAGCAGGTGGAGCAGCTAGGTGGTGACACTTCCCAAAACGCGCGCTGGAGAGTTCCCTTCCCGGTGCTCCCGGCCACCCCAGGTCGGCACCACGGGCATCCGCCGCCTCCACCACCACCTCGAGGGCGGCTCCCACCCGGACCACCGTCTCCAGCTCCAGTCCTGAGCCGCGCAGCCGCTCCGCCCGCTCGGCGAGGTCTCGCTCGGCCCCTTGCTGCGGGAGTGGGACTCGACCAGCTCGGAGGCGAGAGCGAGCGCGCGGCCGGGCGGGCTCCGATCCGTCGATGGCGACCACGATCCGTCGGAGCGGCATGGGACCTCCAGTCCTGGAATCCCTAACTGCCTCCCCCGCCAGTCGCCTTCCCCGCGCCCCGGAGGGTGAGCCCCCGCGACGGCGAGCGCGAAAGAGG
>DASROG010000423.1:0-6574 GCA_035646995.1 Myxococcaceae bacterium | reverse complement strand
TCGCCGTCGTGGCCGTGGCCTGGGTCTTCTTCCCGGTCCCGAAGCACGGGGACGAGGACCCGCTCTACTGGCTCTACGCCGGCGAGCGCCCGGTCTTCACCGCGGACAGACCCCGGGTGGTGGCCAACTGCAGCCCTCTCGGCGCATGGATGGCCGACCACAGCTTCTCGCTGGTCTGGGGCGCCCACTCGGTCCCGTGCAGTGCGCCCGCCGAGCTGGCCTTCGACGGGCATGAGGTCAGGCCGCTTCACTGAAGGGCCGCCGGCCCGCGGACGTGGGACTACTCCTCGACCACCACCACCGGCGACGCGAGCGACGTCGCTGCCTTTCGGTCTCCTCCGGAATCGTGGGCGCAAGAGCGCCGGAGTATCTCCGCGGGAGCTCGGGGACTAGCATCTGCCGATGTTCGCTCTGTCCGAGGATGGATCGGGCTCCTGGAACGTCCGACGGGCGGTTCCCATCCTCGTCGGACTGGGAGCCCTCCTGAGGCTCTGGCAGTACGTGGGCAATCCGAGCCTCTGGATGGACGAGCTGGCCCTGGCGAACAACCTCCTCACCCGGCCACTCGGGCTCCTCCTCGGTACACCTCTCGCAGACGGTCAGCTCGCGCCGCCGGGTTTTCTCATCGTCTCGCGGGCCCTGGTCGTCGCCTTCGGCTCGAGCGAGTACGCGCTGCGTCTCTTTCCCCTGCTCTGCTCACTGGTGTCTCTGCCGCTCTTCGGCGGGCTGGCGACCCGCTTGCTGCGACCGCCCGCGGCAATCCTCGCCGTCGCTCTCTTCGCGCTCAGCCCGGGGATCGCGATCTATGCGGCGGAGGGCAAGCAGTACGCGACCGACGTGCTGGTGATGCTCGCGCTCACCGAGCTCACCCGGTGGTGGCTGGCGGCGCCCGGTGCTCGGCGCTCGCTCGCGCTCGCAGTCGGCGGGGTGATGGGCGCTTTCCTCTCGCAGCCGGCTGTGTTCGTCCTCGCGGGGCTCGGGGCCGCCCTGGCGCTGGGGGTCCCGCGCGGCGACCGGCGGAAGCTCCTTGCTCCGATGGCGCTCTGGGTGACGGGCGCCGCGCTGTCCGTGGTCCATGCCCGCTCACAGATGACGAGCGGGCTGAGGGACTACATGCACTGGTTCTGGCGAGAGGGCTTCCTGCCCTGGCCGGTGACGAGCCTCGAGGATGCCCTATGGCCGCTCCGGGCCCTCGCCGGAGTGTTCGGGTCAGGCCTCGGCTACCCGTGGCCCTGGGCCTACCTCGCCCTGATGGCCTGCGGGCTCGTCAGCCTCTTCCGCCGCGCACGGCTGGTGGCCCTGCTGCTGGCGGGCCCGATCGGCGTGACCTTGCTGGCGGCCGGGGCGCAGGCCTACCCGTTCCAGCTGCGGCTGGTGTCGTTCCTCGTCCCGGGGTTCGTCCTCCTCCTCGCCGAGGGTGCGGGCCTCATCGCTGAGCGCGCCGGGCACATGGTCGAGCGCGCTCCGGGCCGGGTGGTGCTCGCGCTGGTCCTGCTCATCGTGGCCTCGCCGGTTGCGGTGTCCCTCGTCCGGAGCCCACCGGTCTGGCACCTCGACGAGATCCGTCCGGTGTTCGCCGAGCTCCAGCGGCGACGCCAGCCGGGGGACGCGGTCTACGCGTACTACCCGTCGTGGCAAGCCGTTCGCTATTACGGTCCGCGCTACGGACTCGGCTTCGAGACGGTGGAGGTTGGCGCCTGTCACCCGAAGGACCTCCACGACTATCTCCGTGAGCTGGACCGGTACCGCGGCCGCCGGGTCTGGATTCTATTCGCCTTCTCGGCGGCTCGCCTCGGCGAGAGACAGGCGATGACCGCGTACCTCGATGCGATCGGCGTGCGCAGGGACGCCATCGTAGGGCCACCCACCAACCGTCCCGGGGCCATCAGCTCGCGAGAACGGATCGAATCACGGCTCCGCACCGGGGCGGATCTCTACGACCTGACCGACCCTTCGCGTCTCGCCTCCACGGCGGCGGACCGGCAGTCGCTTCCGCCCGCGGTTCAGTCGTCCGGGATTCCGCGGTGCGTGTACGGGCCGGTCATCCCCCAGGTTCCAACGGTCGCGGCGGGGCGAGCAGCCCTGTGAACCGTGCTGCTCCGCTCCGCGGGGCCCGCGGCTCCTCTGCGAACTCCGCGAATCTGCAGCCCCTAGGCCGGGCCGCCGACCGCGGTCTCGGTCTCCTCGTCCTTGAAGAAGAGGTCCTTCACCACCAGCTTGGTCACGTCGCGGTTCATCGCGGCGATGGAGGTGGTGAGAGGAATCTCCTTCGGGCAGACCTGCACGCAGTTCTGCGCCTTCCCGCAGTCCTGGATGCCGCCCGGTCCCATGAGGCCGTGGAGCCGATCCTCGGCGTGCATCGCACCGGTCGGGTGCAGGTTGAACAGCCGCACCTGGCTGATCGGCGCCGCCCCCATGAAGTCGTTGTCCTGGGTGATCTGCGGGCAGGCCTCGAGGCAGCTCCCGCACGTGATGCAGGTGGAGAGCACGTAGCGCTGGGCCTGTTCGCTCTGACTCTGGCGTGGACCGGGGCCGAGGTTGTGGGTGCCGTCGAGCTCGACCCAGGCCTTCACCCGCTTCAGGGACTCGAACATCCGGCTGCGGTCGACGCAGAGGTCTCGCACCATCGGGAACTTGCGCATCGGCTCGAGCGTGATGGGCCACTCCAGCTTGTCCACCAGCGCAGAGCAGGCCATCCGCACGCGGCCGTTGATGTTCATCGCGCAGCTGCCGCAGACCTCCTCGAGGCACGCGGCGTCCCAGGTCACCGGGGTCGTCGCCTTCCCCGCGGCGTTGACCGGATTCCGCTGGATCTCCATCAGGCAGGAGATGACGTTGGCGCCCTTCCGGTGAGGGACGCGGAACTCCTCGAACCCGCCCGGGGCGCTGGCGCTCTCCTGCCGCCAGATGCGGAAGTTGACCCACTTCTCCCCGGCCTCGACCCGGCTCTCGGTGGTCGGTCCGACCTTCGTGGCTTCGTCCATGGCGTCGTCCGGTTCCTCAGGCGTACCAGCGGGGCTCGGGGTCGAGCACGGGCGTGGAGATGTCCTCGTAGGTGATCTCCGAGCCCTTCGGCGTCCACCGGGCGATGGTGGTCTTCGCCCACTTCTGGTGGCGCTCCTTCCAGGCCTTCATCCACTCCGGGTCCTGGGTGGGGTCCTTGGTCTTGGGCTCGGGGAGCTGGAACTCCGGCTTGTAGTGGGCCCCGCGCGACTCGTCGCGGAGCAGCGCGCTCTTGGTGATCACCTCGCCCAGGGCAAACATGTTCCACAGCTGGTTCACGAAGCTGAGCGGGCGGTTGCTGCTGTGCCCGTGGTCGAGCACGTTGATCCGCTTCCAGCGGTCCTGGAGCTCGGCGATCTTGTCCAGTGTCTTCCGCAGCCGGTCGTTCCTCCGGACCACGGTGACGTTCTCGGTCATCACCTCGCCGAGCTCGCGCGCGAGGACGTACGGGTTCTCGGTCCCGTTCATCTTGTCGATGTTCGCGAAGCGCTCCTCCCACTGCTTCTTCGCGTCCTCGAACACGCTCGAGGGAACCGACGCGGCTCCCTTGACCACGTTCTTGGCGTAGCTCACCATCGCCGGGCCGCCGATGATCCCACCGTAGATGCAGGAGAGGAGCGAGTTGGCCCCCAGCCGATTCGCGCCGTGGTAGGCGTGGTCCGCCTCCCCCGAGGCGTAGAGGCCGGGGATGTTGGTGGCCTGGTTCTTCGGGCTCGCGGCGAGCGGCTCGAGGTTGGGCCCGGCCTCGAAGGTTACGTAGACCCCGCCCATCGAGTAGTGCATCCCGGGGAAGATGATCATCGGGTGGTGGCGCGGGTCGTCGCCCACGAACTTCTCGTAGATCTCCATCACGCCCTTGATCTTCGCGTCGAGGGTGGCCGCGGGGATGTGGGTGACGTCGAGGTAGACGCCGTCGCGCCCGCCCACGCCCATGCCCAGCTCGCGGCAGATGTGGAAGATCTCGCGGGTCGCCACGTCGCGGGGAACGAGGTTCTTGTACTTGGGGTACTTCTCCTCGAGGAAGTACCAGCGCTCGTCCTCGGGGATGGTGACCGGATCGCGGGTGTCGCCCTTCTTCTTCGGGACCCAGACCCGGCCGCCCTCGCCGCGCACCGATTCGGACATCAGCCGGAGCTTGTCCTCGCCGGGGATCGAGGTGGGGTGCACCTGGATGAACTCGCCGTTGGCGTAGATCGCCCCGTCCAGGTACGCGCGGCCGGCGGCGGTGCCGGTGTTGATGATCGAGTTGGTCGAGCGGCCGAACACGATGCCCGGCCCGCCGGTGGCGAGCATCACCGCCTCGGCGGGGATGGCCCGCACCTCCATGGTGCGGAGGTCCATGGCGATGCTGCCCACGCAGCGGCCGGACCCGTCCTTCACCATCCCCAGCCACTCCCAGTACTCGAACTTGTTCACCATCCCGGCCGCTTCGAAGCGGCGGACCTGCTCGTCGAGCGCGTAGAGCAGCTGCTGTCCGGTCGTAGCTCCGGCGAAGGCGGTGCGGTGGTGGAGCGTGCCGCCGAAGCGGCGGAAGTCGAGGAGACCCTCCGGAGTGCGGTTGAAGGGCACGCCCATCCGGTCGAGCAGGTAGATGACGCCCGGCGCCGCGTAGCACATCCCCTTCACGCTGGTCTGCTCGGCCAGGAAGTCGCCGCCGCGCAGCGTGTCCTTGACGTGGATGTCCGGGTGGTCGCCCTCGCCCTTGGTGTTCACCGCGCCGTTGATGCCGCCCTGCGCGCAGACCGAGTGCGAGCGCTTCACCGGAACGATCGAGAGGAGGTCCACCTTGTGGCCGGCCTCGCAGAGCTTGATGACGCTCATCAGGCCCGCCAGCCCTCCGCCCACCACCGTGAACCGCTGTTCCGCCATGAAACCCCCTGAATCAGCCGACGGCGCCGAAGCGCATCTGGAAGAGAATGCTCAGCGTCGCGACGGAGAGGACCGCGAAGAGCAGCCAGGACACCTGGGTGACGCGCCGCTGGGCAAGCCTTCCCACGGCGATGCCCCACGTCCAGCAGAATCCTTTGAGCCCGTAGGTGAAGTGCCAGATGGTGCAGAGGGTGCCAACCACGTAGAGCGCGAGGATGTGGTCTCCGGCCAGGATGCTCTGGACGCCGAGCGACGCAGGATTACCGAGGTGAGCCGCGACGTCCTGGTAGGTCACCAGGTCGAGGCCCTCGGCGGTCACCGGGGGCACCGGTGCCAGGTGGTGTCCGAGCAGCGTGACCCAGGTCCGGAGCGTCCCCACGTGCAGCAGCAGGAAGACCAGCGCGATGACCCCGGTGATGCGCTGGGCGAGGTAGCCCCAGTTCCCGGCGTACGCGTAGCGGCCGACGTTCGGGCGACCGGTCGCCGCGACCCAGACGCCGTAGAGCGCGTGGTAGGCCAGCGGGACGATGATGGTCACCAGCTCCAGCGCGTAGAAGAACGGCCGGGGGAGCAGCGTGTTCACGTGGTTGACCATCTCGTCGTACGCGGCGGGGGCGCGCAGCGCCGACATGTTCTCGAACACGTGGTAGCAGAGGAAGGCGCCGAGCGGCAGCACGCCCGAGAGCGAGTGCAGCCGCCGCCAGAGGAAGGAGTGGTCGTTCCGGGCGCCGGTGTCCGTGGGGACCGGATCGGCAGTGGTGGCAGCGTCGGCCATTGTCTGTCTCTTCTGAATACTTCCGCGGCCGCGGCCTGACCATCGCTGGGAGTCCCCGGAAATCAGGGGCTTTCATGGCGGACAGGAGCGGGCCTGTCTTCCAGCAGCGGACCCGGCGAGGCAAGAAGAATCGAGCGCTCCGTCCAGACGTCGGCGGGTGAACGCGGAGAACGGGACTCTTCCACGCAGGGGGTGAAGGGGTGGAACCATGCCCGCGGCGAAAGGGGGAGCATGCGCGCATCGATCGTGGGGATGGTCTCGGCGGAGGCCGTCTCTCGACGACGCTGCCGCCGCCAACAGTTCCCACTCTGCCGGAGGGAGGACCGCGGTCCAGGCGTCCTCCGAGGCCGCGACGAGGACGGCGGCGCTCGTCCCCGCCACTCCTAGAGCTTCACCTCGTCAACGGTCTTCTTCACCGAGGTGAACGACTTCTGAAGCTCTGCCTTCTCCGCGTCGTCCAGCTTCAGCTCGATGATCTTCTCCAGGCCGCCCGCGCCGATCTGCACCGGCACGCCCATGAAGAAGCCGTTGATCCCGTACTGCCCCTCTAGCAGCGCCGCGGCCGGGAGCACCCGCTTCCGGTCGAAGACGTAGCTCTCCGCCATGGCGATCGCCGAGGCCGCCGGCGCGAAGTACGCCGATCCGGTCTTGTACAGCGCCACCAGCTCTCCCCCGCCCTTCCGGGTCCGGTCCACGATGGCGTCCAGCTTCTCCTTCGGGAGCAGCTCGGTCAGCGGCACGCCTCCCACCGTCGAGTGCCGGAGCAGCGGCACCATGTCGTCTCCATGCCCGCCGAGGACCAGCGCCTCGATGTCCCGGATCGAGACGTTCAGCGCCTCGGCGACGAAGCACTTGAAGCGAGCGGTGTCCAGCACCCCCGCCATCCCCAAGACTTGATGTTTCTTGAACCCGGTGATCTTGAACAGC
>DASROG010000422.1:0-2134 GCA_035646995.1 Myxococcaceae bacterium | reverse complement strand
GCGTCCAGTCGGTGTAGATGCCCAGCTCGTAGGCCTTGGCCAGGCCCTTCTGCAGCGTGTCCAGGTCGCGCTGCTCCAGCGGCGCGGCGAGCTGCTCCAGCTCGTCGCGGTACTGAGCCCGGTCCTCCTCGGAGAGCTCCCTGGGGGTCGGCGCCTGGCGGATCTTCGCGGCGAAGTCGGCATAGGCCTCGCCGATGCGGGTGAGCGCGGCGATGCCGTTCCGCGCGTCGCCGGTCGAGACCACGGCCACGTAGGCCTGCTCGAGCCCCTTGAGCGAGGCGCGCTTCCGGGTCAGGTCGGCCTGCACCGTGTGGGTGCGGGCGAAGTCGATGCGGCGGTATTGCTCGAAGAGCGGCTCGGCGTCGTCGAACAGCAGCTGGGCGTAGGTCCACACCACCGCGGGGTCCTTGCGGGCCTCGGGGCCCAGCCCCGCCCAGAGCTGGCGCACGCGCTGCTGCACCGCCTTCACCCGCGCCGGCTGTCTCGCCTTGCGCCAGGCCTGCAGCTGGAGCCCCAGCGCCTCGAAGCGCCGCGGCGCCGCCCCGCCGGGCACGAGCGTCTCCGCCTTCTCGTACGCCTGGGCCGCCGCCGGCGGCCGTCCCGCGGATTCCTGGAGCCGGCCCAGCGACAGCGCCACGTCGGAGGCGTCCTTCCGGTCCGGGAAGCGCTTGAGGTACGCCTGGTAGGCGGCGATGGCGCGCTCGGTCCGCCCCACGGCGGCCCAGTACAGCCCCGCCTCGCCCTGCGCGGGAGCCACCCAGCCGGAGGCCTCGTCGAGGAGCGCGGGTTCGATGCGGGGACCATCCTTCCCCGCCCGGGCGCGATCGTACGCGGCGACGAAGGCCTCGCTCGCCTCGGCCGCCTGCCGGAAGTCACCGAGCTGCGCGGAGAGGTCGGCCAGCCCGTGCGCCAGCTTCAGCCGCATCGGCGACCCGGGATACTGGGCGAGCGCCCGGTGGCCCACCTCGACCGCTCGCTGGAGCTGGCCCTGCTCCTCGAGCAACGCCATCGCGTAGGTCAGTGCCTGGGGCGCGTGCTCCGAGCGCGGGTAGTCGTCCGCGAAGCGGAGGAACTCGTCGGCGGCGCGCGCGTCCTGGTGCTGCTGCTTGTGGATCACCTCGCTCACCCAGGCGTAGCGGCTGGCCTCGGCGACCTTCGTCACCCGCCTGGCGAAGTCCGTCCCCGGGCGGGCCAGCGCGGCGTTCCGGGCGTACTCCTGGGCCTTCGCGTTGAGGGTCAGCCAGTCGCCCTTGGTCTCCAGCACGTGGAGGGTCAGGTCGGCGGCCTGTCGCGCCCGGTCCGAGTCCGGGGCCAGGGCGATGAGCTTTCCGAACCGGTCCAGCGCCGCGGGCGTCTGGCCGCGCTCGAAGAAGACCACCGCCGCCTGGTAGCGGATGTCGAGGGCGTCCTTCCCGTCCGGGAAGCGCTCGGCGTAGCGGTCGCAGGCGGCCACCAGCCGCTGCTCGGCCTCGGTCAACGGCACCGTGCTGGTCCCGGCGGTGGCCGCGCGCGTGCGCAGCCCGCCCTTGCCCTGCTTCTCGTCCACCCGGGTGGGGGCTGCCTGGGCCCGGCCGTGCTCGGCGTCCACCACCCGGTCCCAGGCAAGGACCGCGTCGAAGGCTGCGGTGGCCCGGTAGCGCTCGTCGCTCACCTCGCGCGCGGTGGGCCGCGCGGGGATGCGGAAGTCCACCACCCGCTCGTACTGCTCGGCCGCCGCGCGCCAGTCGCCCAGCCCCCAGGCGACCTCCGCGGCGTAGAAGCTCATGTTGAAGGCGTAGTCCGAGGTCCACTCCGGATCGGCGTCGCGGCCGAACGCGGAGAGGTAGGCGCGGTACACGTCCGCCGCGAGGCGGTAGGTGCGAGGCGAACCGGTCCGCTGCGCTTCCTGGTGGTAGGCGGTGACCAGCGTCCGGAGCGCCTCCTCGGCGGCGTCGAATCCGGCCCGGAGCGCCTGGGGCGAGCCGGCGTTGGCCGTCCACCAGCGCGTGCCGGGGTGAACCATCTCCGCCAGGCGCTGTGCCTCGGTGCGGACGCGCTCGCGGTCGTGGAGCCCGTCGTAGGCCCGCACTACCGCCTGTTGCCAGGTCGCCGCCTCCGCCGCGAGCGGCTCGGCCTGGAGCGCGGCCTTGTAGAC
>DASROG010000421.1:0-3293 GCA_035646995.1 Myxococcaceae bacterium | reverse complement strand
GGGAATCGCGTCGCTCTCGTTCCAGGCCCGGCGCGCCGGTTCCCACCTGGCCCAGCGGACCCGTACCTGATCGCGGAAGTTGTGCGGGGCGAAGACCCGGGTGAAGACGAAGACCCGGTCACCGGGGCGGGCGAGGAACATCCGCTCGTCGTGCCGCCACAGGTCACGCCAGCGTGCCCGGGGCAGCCGGCTGAGCTTGAACTCGGCCCCCTCCCGCTCCACCCCGTGCCAGACACCCAGCGAGCGCACCGAGAGCGGCACCGGCGGCACGAGGCGGACCACGAAGAGGATCAGAAGAAGCACCTGGACCGCGACCGCCGGCCCCAGCGCGCGGCGGAAGGCGAGCCGACGGTCCTCACCCCACCGCGCCATCAGCCTGGCGAGCAGCACGATGGGCAACAGCGACAGCCCGCTGGCCACGAAGAACATCCAGGGCCGGAGGTGCCCGAGCAGCACCGGGAGCAGGTAGGCCAGATAGCTGGTGAGGGAGAAGGAGTAGAGGGCGAACAGCACCACGGGCCCGAGGCGGTGGAAGCGCGGGTGCTCGTTGACCAGGAGGAGGAGCGAGATCAGCACCAGGAACAGCGCGGCCGTCACGCCCGAGCCGCTCTTGACGTAGAAGAGGATGAAGGCGTTGAGCAGCGTGCCCAGCATGAAGTGGATCGCGTGCTCGACGTAGCGCCAGGGACGTCTGAGAAACCGCGGAGGCTCCAGCTCCAGCAGCTCGAAGCGCAGCATCACGGCGAGCAGGAGCCCGGTGACGACCAGGTACGCCGCCTGCTGGACGAGGAGCGGGGTCTCGTCGATCCGGCCCACCATCACCGCGTCGAAGAGGAAGCCTCCGATGAAGAAGGCGATCGACTCCTCGCGGGCGTGACGGGCACGGAAGGCGCGCAACCGCTCCCGCCACCCGGTCGGGGCGGGCTCGCCGGCGACGACGACGAGCTCAGGAGTAGCGGTCGTCCCGCCAGGGGTGGGCGGAGTTGCTGTAACCGCGGGTCTCCCAGAAACCCGGTCGGTCATGGGTGAGGAACTCGATCCGCTTGATCCACTTGGAGCCCTTCCAGGCGTAGAGCTGGGGCGTGATCATGCGCACCGGTCCGCCGTGCTCGCGAGGGAGTGGCTTGCCCCCCACTGTGTGCACGAGGAGCACGTCGTCCTTCAGCGCCTCCTCCAGCGGAAGGTTGGTGGTGTACCCGTCATGGCCGTGCACCAGCACGTGCGTCGCTTCCGGGCGCGGGCGGGCCAGCGCGGCGACGGTCGCGAAGGCCACGCCCTTCCACTCCACGTCGAGCTTCGACCACGTGGTGACGCAGTGGAAGTCGCTGACGTCGGTGACCTGAGGCAGGGCGAGGAAGTCCTTCCAGGTCAGGGTGAGCGGCTCCTCCACCGCGCCGTCCACCCGGAGGGTCCAGCGCTCGAGCGGGACGTCGGGCTTGGTGCCCAGGTCGAGCACCGGCCACCCCGAGGTGACGTGCTGCCCGATCGGCACCTGGGGCATGCCGTGGCGATTGGGCGGGCCGCCCCCCAGGGGCTTGCCGTCCGCGGCGGCGGGGGTGGCCTTCATCTTGTCGAAGAACCGAGCGCGGAGCTTCATCCGCGCCTCGACGATTCGATCTTGCTTCTCGTCGGCGCTCACCGCTCAGGTCGCCCCGGGCGTCGCGTCGATGAGCGCCTTCAGCTCCCCGCGCTCCTCGAGCTCGCGGATGATGTCCGAGCCGCCCACGAACTTCCCGTGGATGAACACCTGGGGGATGGTGGGCCAGCGGGTGTATTCCTTGATTCCATCGCGCACGTCGGGCTCGGCCAGCACGTCGATGCCGTGAACCGGTCCGTACGCCTGGAGGATCTGCACCGCCGCGGCGCTGAAGCCGCAGCGCGGGAAGAGCAGGTTGCCCTTCATGTAGATGACCACGGGGTGCGACTGGGTCTCCCGGTCGAACCGCGCCTTGAGGTCCGGATTCATTGTCCTCACGTCCTGGTGGCCCCGAACTTCTTCCACTGCTCGGGGGAGTAGGTCCTTAACGCCAGGGCATGCAGCTCGCCCGAGTCCAGGAGATCCTGGAGGGGGGCGTACACGGCCGCGTGCTGGTCCACCATGCTCTTCCCTTCGAAGGCCGAGGAGACCACCCGGGCCTCGAAGTGGTCGCCCGTCCCGGTGAGGTCGCGGATGGTGACCTGCGCGTCGGGCAGGGCGGACTTGATCCGCGACTCGAGCAGCGCGGGGTCCAGCATCAGTTCATCCCTCCTCCGGGCTGGAGCATGGCGGGGTCCACGCCGATCGAGCGCAGGGTGTCGTCCCACAGGGTCTGGGGCGAGCCGCCCAGCACGGCCGCAGGGGCGGCCTCGGTGAAGAGCCAGGCGCCGGCGGCGAGCTCCTTCTCCAGCTGCCCCGGGCCCCAGCCGCTGTAGCCCAGGTAGAATCGGAGGTTGCCCTCGGAGTCGGCGAGGAGCGCCTCCAGGGCGTCCACCGTCTCGGAGAGGAACAGCCCGTCGGAGAGGGACTGCTTCTCGTCCACCGCGGTGCGGTCGTGGAGCACGAACCCTCGCTGCGGCTCCACCGGGCCGCCGACGAAGATCTTCTGCGAGGCGAGCCGCGGGGCCACCGGGAGCGACTGCCCGTCCGCAACCTCGCGAAGCGTGAAGGGACCGGGCCGGTTCAGGACCAGCCCGCGCGCCCCCTCCGGCCCGTGCTGGAACACGAAGACCACCGTCCGGTGAAAGTTCGGGTCCCCCAGCTGTGGCATCGCGATGAGAAATCCCGGAGCGAGCGTCTCCACGGTGGCGACCTTACCAACACCGGGGCGCCCCGGCGCGTGTGGTAGGAGCCGCTCATGCGTGCGCTCACCATCACCCGGTACGGTCCGCCGGAGGTCCTCGCGGTCCGGGAGTCACCGGATCCGGTGCCCGGTCCCGGACAGGTGTGCATCCGCGTTGCCCGGGCCGGGCTGAACTTCGCCGACGTGAGCGCGCGGGTGGGGCTCTACCCGGACGCTCCGAAGCCGCCGATGGTCATGGGGTACGAGGTGAGCGGCACGGTGGCCGCACTGGGCGAGGGAGTGAGCGGCCTTCCGGTCGGCACGCGGGTGCTGGCGATGACCCGCTTCGGTGGACAGGCGACGCACGCCCTGGCGGACGCGCGGTACGTGCTCCCGCTCCCCGACGGTATGGACCTGGACCAGGCGGCGGCCCTTCCCGTCAACTGGCTGACGGCGCACCACATGCTCCACCGGGTGGCGAGCCTCCGGCCAGGAATGACGCTCCTCGTGCACATGGCGGCGGGCGGGGTGGGG
>DASROG010000420.1:0-3064 GCA_035646995.1 Myxococcaceae bacterium | reverse complement strand
CTGCGCTCCGGGGCGCTGTCCGATGCCAGGCACGCCCCGCAGATGGTGGAGATCATCCACCGACAGTCAGAGCGGCTCGGGGAGCTGGTCGAGGACCTGCTCGAGCTGTCCCGCCTGGATGCCGGCGAGCGGCCGCTCTCGCCCGCGCCGGTGTCGCTGGGAGAGGTCGCCCGTCAGGCGAGCGAGGCGATGGAGCCACGCGCCGCGGGCAAGCGCCTGTCGCTCCAGCTGAGGATTCCCACCGACCTGACCGCCCGCGCCGACCCGAAGGCGCTGGAGCAGGTGCTCCTGAACCTCCTGGACAACGCCATCAAGTACACCCCCGAGGGCGGAACGGTGGAGCTCATCGGGGAGCGCGTCGGTGACCGGGCCCAGCTGTCGGTCAGGGACACCGGGCTGGGCATCGAGGCCAAGCACCTCCCCCTCCATCCCGTGCACCAGGTGCCGGACGATGGACAGCCCGAGCCCGGTCCCCCCCAACTCCCGGCTCCGGCCCCTGTCGACCCGGTAGAAGCGCTCGAAGAGGCGGGGAAGGTGCCTGGCCTCGATGCCCAGCCCGGTGTCCTTGACCGACAGCTGCGCCCGGTCGCCGACGCGCTCCCCGATGAGCTCCACCATCCCGCCCTCGGGGGTGTACTTGATGGCGTTGTCCAGGAGGTTCAGGAGCACCTGCTCCAGCGCCTTGGGGTCTGCCCGCACGGTGAGGTCGATCGGAATCCGGAGGTGGAGAGACAGGCGCTTGCCTGCGAAGCGCGGCTCCATCGCCTCGCTCGCCCGGCGAGCCACCTCGTCCAGCGAGACCGGCGTCGACGAGAGCGGCCGCTCCCCGGCGTCCAGCCGCGACAGCTCGAGGAGGTCCGAGACCAGCTCGCCGAGCCGCTCCGACTGACGGTGGATGATCTCCACCATCTGAGGGGCATGCTTGGTGTCGGACAGTGCCCCGGAGCGCAGCGTCTCGGCGTACCCGACGATGGCGGCGATGGGCGTGCGGAGCTCGTGGCTCACGTTGGCCACGAAGTCCTGCCGCACGCGCTCCAGGCGCTTGCGCTCGGTGACGTCGCGGAACATCGCCGCGCTTCCCGGCAGCGAGCCGCCCAGCGGTGCGACGTGCACCTCGAGCGTCTTGTTCCGGGGAGCGTCCATCGACACCTCCACCTTCGAGGTCACGCCCTCCCGGCAGGCGCGGAGCACGGCGTCGTGGAGCTCGGTGCGCCGGAGGAGGAACAGCGGCCGCTGTCCCGCCACCTCCTGGTCGGTCCCGAGGATGACCCGGAGCGCCTCGTTGTACCGGAGCACCACGCCGTTGGCGTCGGTGATCCACATCCCCTCGTCCATGCCCTCGATGGCCGCGACCAGGGTCTGGACCTCGAGCAGCGCCTCGTCCCGCTCCGCCGCCAGCCCGCGCTGCCGGGCCTCGGCCGCCTCCCCGGCCCGGGTCAGCGTCCGCGCCGCCTCGCTCTCGCTGGCCACCGCGATGACGAAGGAGAGGATCGAGGCCAGGCTCCCGGCGAGGAGGCCGGTCTGGACACCGGCGAGGGCGCCCGATCCGATTCCCGCGGCGAGGCCCGGGAGCAGGGTGGCGAGCAGCAGGAAGATGATGCGGCGAGGCTGAGGGGTCTCGTTCACGCGTCCTTGTCGGGGCTGGCCAGCTTGTAGCCGACCCCGCGGACCGTTTCGATGATGTCTCCGGCGGTGCCGAGCTTCTCCCGCAGCCGCTTGATGTGCGTGTCCACCGTCCGGGTGGTGATCTCCGCCTCGATGCCCCAGACGTCGGAGAGGAGCACCTCACGGGTCTGCACCCGGCCGGGCCGCTCGAGCAACGTCTTGAGGAGGCGGAACTCGAGCGCGGTGAGCGCGACCTCGTTGCTGCCGACCCTCACCTCGTGGCGCGCAGGATCCAGCTTGATGCTGCCCGCGGACAGCACTCCGGTTCCCTCGGAGTCGCGGGCCATCCGCCGGAGCACCGCCTTCACCCGGAGCGCCAGCTCACGGACGCTGAACGGCTTGACCACGTAGTCGTCCGCGCCCAGCTCCAGGCCCTGCACGCGGTCCGACTCCTGCCCCTTGGCGGTCACCATCACCACCGCCGTCCTCCTCAGATTTGGGTCCTCCTTGATCAGCCGGAGAACCTCGCTGCCAGGCAGATCGGGCAGCATGAGATCGAGCAGGACCAGGTCGGGCTTGAACGCCTTGGCCCGGCTGAGCGCCGCGGCGCCGCTGTGGCTGGTCTCGGTCTCGAAGCCCGCAGCGGACAGGTTGTAGGTGAGAAGGTTGGCGAGGTCTTGCTCGTCCTCGACGATCAGGATGCGCGACACGGGCGGGGAAACCTCCGGGGAGCTCGAACGTCGACCCGGGAGCACGCCTGTACCAGACGGGGGCGACGGATCGGGTGACGCTTGGGTGTCGGAGCCATGACTTCCCTGGGATTCCCTGTGATTGACAGGGGATGGGGTGTGTCATTACGGTCCGCGCCCTTTTCTCCCACCCCCCATGGTCGTCACCGTCGATCAGATCCGCGAGGGAGGGCTCTCCCTCGACGAGACGCTCTCGGAGAGCTTCCTCACCCACGCCCTCGCCGAGGTGAAGGACACCGGGTTCCGCCCGGACGGACCGGCCCGCCTGCACGTGAGGCTGCAGAAGACCGGGAGCGGGGTGCTGCTGCGCGGCTCCACCGAGGTGGAGATGCACACCCCCTGCCGGCGCTGCCTGACCGACGTTCACCTCAAGATCCCGGTGAGCTTCACCCTCAACCTGGTCTCCCAGGCCGCGCTCGGGGACGGCGAGGACGAGGACGGTGCGGACGACGAGCGGACCGAGCGGGCGGGGAGCTTCGACCTCGAGCGCGCCGACGAGGAGCTGTTCGACGGCAAGACCATCGACCTGGACCCGCTGGTGCGGGAGCAGGTCCTGCTCGCGCTTCCGATGTACGCAGTCTGCACCGAGGACTGCAAGGGCCTCTGCGGGACCTGCGGGCAGGACCTCAACGAAGGTCAGTGCGATTGCGCCCGGGGCCAGGTAGATCCCCGCCTCGCAGCCCTGAAGAACATCAAGCTGAACTAGGAGC
>DASROG010000419.1:0-5911 GCA_035646995.1 Myxococcaceae bacterium | reverse complement strand
GTGAAGCTCATCGGCGCCTCCCTCCAGGCGATCAACAAGGCCGAGGACCGGCAGCTCTTCAAGGCCGCGATGCAGAAGATCGGCATCCCGCTACCGAGGAGCGGCTACGCCACCTCGCTCGACGAGGCGAAGGCCATCGTCAAGGACATCGGCTTTCCGGCCATCATCCGTCCGAGCTTCACCCTCGGCGGGACCGGCGGCGGCGTGGCCTACAACTCGGACGAGTTCGAGGCCGTCTGCCTCGCCGGCCTGAAGGCCAGCCCCACCTCGACCCTCCTCGTCGAGGAGAGCGTGCTGGGATGGAAGGAGTTCGAGCTGGAGGTGGTCCGCGACACCGCGGACAACGTCATCATCATCTGCTCCATCGAGAACCTCGACCCGATGGGGGTCCACACCGGGGACAGCATCACCGTCGCCCCGGCGCAGACGCTGACCGACAAGGAGTACCAGCGTCTCCGGCAGGCCTCTCTGGCCATCATCCGGGAGATCGGGGTCGACACCGGCGGATCCAACATCCAGTTCGGCATCAACCCTGTGGACGGCCGGATGGTGGTCATCGAGATGAACCCCCGGGTCAGCCGCTCCAGCGCGCTCGCGTCGAAGGCCACCGGGTACCCCATCGCCAAGATCGCCGCGAAGCTGGCGATGGGCTACCGGCTGGACGAGCTGAAGAACGACATCACCCGGGACACACCGGCGTCCTTCGAGCCGACGCTGGACTACGTGGTGGTGAAGATCCCCCGCTTCAACTTCGAGAAGTTCCCCCGCTCGACCCGCGCCCTCACCACCTCGATGCGGAGCGTGGGCGAGGTCATGGCCATCGGCCGCACCTTCCGCGAGGCCTACATGAAGGCCCTGCGGAGCACCGAATCCGGCATGCTGTCCTCCTTCGAGCCGCTGGAGCTGCCGGCGGATGAGGTGGCCCGGACCGAGAAGGTCCGCGACCTCATCCGTGTGGCCCGCCCGGAGCGGCCGCAGGCGCTCTTCCACGCCTTCCGCGAGGGGATGACCATCGAGGAGGCGTTCCAGCTCAGCGCCATCGACCCCTGGTTCCTCCGGAACATCCGCGACCTGGCGCTGGAGGCAAAGTCGCTCTCCGGGCGCAGGCTCGCCGACCTGGACGACGCGCGGCTTCGGCGGCTGAAGGCGGACGGGTTCTCCGACCGGGTGCTGGCCTTCCTCCTCGGGACGAGCGAGGCGGAGGTCCGCGCCCACCGGCACCGCAAGGGCATCCGGCCGGTGTTCAAGCGGGTCGACACCTGCGCCGCCGAGTTCGAGGCCTACACCCCCTACCTCTATTCAGCGTACGAGGAGGAGGACGAGGCCCCGCCGACGGACCGGAAGAAGGTGATGATCCTCGGCAGCGGTCCCATCCGGATCGGCCAGGGGATCGAGTTCGACTACTGCTGCGTCCACGCCGTCTTCGCCCTGCGGGCCGCCGGGTACGAGACGGTGATGGTGAACTGCAACCCGGAGACGGTCTCCACCGACTACGACACCTCGGACCGGCTGTACTTCGAGCCGCTCACCCTCGAGGACGTGCTGGAGATCGCCCACCGGGAGAAGCCCATCGGGGCCATCGTCCAGTTCGGCGGGCAGACCCCGCTGCGCCTCTCGGTGCCGCTGGAGAAGGCGGGGCTGCCCATCCTCGGAACGACCCCCGACGCCATCGACCGGGCCGAGGACCGCGAGCGCTTCGCCAGGCTCATCGAGAAGCTGGGGCTGAAGCAGCCGGACAACGGCGTCGCCCGGAGCCCGGAGGAGGCCCACGGCACTGCGCAGAAGATCGGCTACCCGGTGATGGTCCGGCCCTCCTACGTGCTGGGCGGGCGGGCCATGGAGGTGGTGTACGACGCCGACAGCCTCGACCGGTACATGCGCGAGGCGGTGAAGGCCTCGCCCGAGCACCCGGTGCTCATCGACCGCTTCCTGAAGGACGCCATCGAGGTGGACCTGGACCTCGTCGCCGACCGCACCGGCGAGGTGCTGGTGGGTGGCCTCCTCGAGCACGTCGAGGAGGCGGGCATCCACTCCGGAGATGCCTCGGCCACGTTGCCGCCGCACTCGCTCTCACCGGATCTGGTGGAGCGGATGAAGGATCAGGCCACCGCGCTCGCCCGCGAGCTCGACGTGGTGGGCCTGATGAACGTGCAGTTCGCCATCCAGGGGAAGACCATCTACGTCCTGGAGGTGAACCCGCGCGCGTCGCGCACGGTGCCCTTCATCTCCAAGGCCACCGGCGTCGAGCTGGCGAAGATCGCGGCGCTGTGCATGGTCGGAAAGACGCTCCGGGAGCTGAACGCGCCCCGGGAGATCGAGATGAAGCACGTGGCGGTGAAGGAGTCGGTGTTCCCCTTCGCCCGCTTCCCCGGCGTGGACGTCATCCTCGGCCCGGAGATGAAGTCTACCGGCGAGGTGATGGGCATCGCCGCTGACTACTACTCGGCCTTCGCCAAGAGCGAGCTGGCCGCCGGGTCGGCCCTGCCCAGCTCGGGAACGGTGTTCATCTCGGTGAAGGACGAGGACAAGCCGGCGATGGTCGATCTGGCCAAGCGCCTCCGGGCGCTGGGCTTCCGCATCGTCGCCACCGGGGGCACGCACCAGTATCTCAAGAACAAGGGCATCGAGACCGAGCACGTCCTGAAGGTCACCGAGGGCCGTCCGCACGTGGTGGACAAGATCGTGGACGGCGAGGTGGACCTGGTGATCAACACCACCTTCGGAAAGAAGGAGATCGCGGACAGCTTCAGCATCCGCCGCGAGTCGCTGATGCACTCCGTCCCCTACTACACGACGGTGCAGGCGGCCCGGATGGCGGTGGGGGCGATCGAGGTGCTGGTGCGCGGACGCATCCCGGTGACCGCGCTCCAGGACGCGCTCGGCTTGAAAACGGTGGGGAAGTGACCAGCCGCATCCCGATCACCGCGTCCGGTCTCCGGCGCCTCAAGGAGGAGCTGAAGCAGCTCCAGACCGTGGAGCGGTTGAAGATCTCCAAGGAGATCGAGGTCGCCCGTGCGCACGGCGACCTGCGCGAGAACGCCGAGTACCACGCGGCGAAGGAGAAGCAGTCGCACATCGAGGGCCGCATCCTCAGCCTGAACGACTGGATCGCCCGTGCCGAGGTGATCGACGTCTCGAGGCTGTCGGGAGACAAGGTGGTCTTCGGGGCGACGGTGAAGCTGGTCGACGTGGAGAGCGACAGGGAGGCCACCTACACCTTGGTGGGTGAGCTGGAGGCGGACATCAAGCGCCGGCTCATCTCCGTCACCTCCCCGCTGGCCCGGGGGCTGATCGGCAAGGCGGTGGGCGACCTGGTGACCGTGCAGAGCCCCGGGGGCGCCCGGGAGTACGAGGTGGTGGAAGTGCTCTTCGTGGAGCTGGACGAGGCGTAGGGCGGCGGACCTGCGGAGTAGGCTGTCGCCCCCGTCGAAGGCGATGCCCTCTGCGTCTTACCTCCAGCCGCTGGTCGCTCCGTTGCGCTTCCTCGCGCAGAGCGACTTCGCCCGCCTGTCGATGGTGAAGGGGCTGGAGGGGCTGGTCCGGACGGCGCTGGAGGGGGCGCGGGCGTCCGGGTCCGGCTCCGACGTGCAGCTGCTGGAGCGGGTGGCTCGAGCGCTCGCGCGGAGTGGACCGGAGTCGCCGCAGGAGGCGCTCCGCGCGCTCGCTCCCCGGGTGCGGGATGCCCTCGCCCCGGCGGGCGGCGTCGCCGGAGCGCCGTCGGCGAGCACGGGCGCGGCCCCGCGCACGGCTGCGTCCGGCGGTGGCGCGGCGACGGCGGGAACGCGCGCGGTCGCTGCCGGTGAGGGTGGTGCGGCGGGTGGGCGACCGCAGGCGATGGCTTCCGGCGGACCCGCGGCGCGGGGCCGCGGGCGTGCACCGGCACCGGACCCTGGGCAGCCGCGTCGTTCGTCGGGGCCGGACCTCTCCGCCGAGCCAGGTCGCGGCACGGCTCCGGCCGCGCCGACGGCTTCCGCCGGGTCCTCCGAGGTCGAGCCATCGTCGGGGGCGACCGGCCGTCCGGCTCGCCGCCGCAGGGCCCGGGCGCAGGGGACGCTTCTCGAGGAGTCGCGCGGGACGGAGCGGAGGGCGCACCGCCCGGCGCGCAAGGACGAGGACCGCGAGCCGGAGGAGGTGGCCCGTCCCATCTCCGCGGCGCCGAGCCGGGGACCCCTCGCCCAGCCCATCGGCGGGAGCGGGATCCGGGTCCCGCCACGGCTGGTCGAGGGGTTGAATCGGAAGGGGCTCGAGCGGGTGGGCGATCTCCTCTTCCTGCTGCCCCGGACGTACGAGGACCGGCGCCGGCTCTCGACGCTCCGGGAGCTGCGGCCGGGTGAGCGGGGAGTGGCGGTCGGCACGGTGCGGATGGCCCGCGAGCTGATGATCCGTCCCGGAAAGCGCGGGTTCCAGGCTGTGCTCGCGGACGAGACCGGGAGCATTGCCCTGACCTGGTTCCAGAGCGGGCCGTGGATGAGGTCGCGCGTTCCGGTGGGCAAGCGGCTCATCGTCTCCGGCGAGCTCCGGGCGACGCCGGGCGGCCGGGAGATGGTGCACCCGGAGATCGAGCCCGCGGACGAGGGCAGAGGGCCGTCGCTCCACACCGGCCGCATCGTCCCGGTCTATCCAGGATTCGAGCGCCACGAGCAGCGGCAGGTCCGGGAGCTGGTGGTGCGCGTGGCCGCGGCCCACCTGGCCGCCGTCGAGGATCCACTGCCTCCGGATCTCCGCGAGCGGCTCGGGCTCCCGGCGCTGGCGCAGGCGCTGGCTCGCATCCACCAGCCCTCGCCGGAGGACGACCTGGGAGCGCTGGAGCAGCACCGGAGCCCGGCGCACCGCCGGCTCGCCTTCGACGAGCTGTTCCTGCTGCACCTGGGCCTGGCGCTCCGGCGGCAGGGAGTGAAGCACGAGCCGGGCATCGGCTTCCGGGTGGATGGCGAGCGGCTGGCGCGCGCGCGTGGGCTGCTCCCGTTCACCCTCACCCGAGCTCAGGCCCGGGCAGTGGCGGAGATCGGCCGGGACATGGCCCGACCCGAGCCGATGCACCGGCTGCTCCAGGGCGACGTGGGCTCGGGGAAGACGGCGGTGGCGGCCGTGGCGGCGGCGCTGGCGGTGGAGGACGGCTGGCAGGTGGCGCTGATGGCGCCCACGGAGATCCTGGCCGCGCAGCACCATGCGACCTTCGCCCGGGTGTTCGGGAAGACGGAAGTGAAGGTGTCCCTGGTCACGGGGAGCGGGCCGGGGAGCGAGAAGCGCCGTGCGCGCGAGGAGGTGGAGTCGGGGCGGGCGCGCATCGCGGTGGGAACCCAGGCGCTGATCCAGGAGGGCATCGCCTTCGAGCGGCTGGGGCTGGTGCTCATCGACGAGCAGCACCGGTTCGGGGTGCTGCAGCGGCAGGCGCTGGGACACAAGGGGCGCCGCCCCGACGTCCTGGTGATGACCGCGACGCCGATCCCCCGGACGCTCGCGATGACGCTCTACGGAGACCTCGACCTGTCGGTGCTGGACGAGCTCCCGCCCGGGCGGACGCCGATCACCACCCGCGTCGCGACGGCCTCCCGGCACCCCGAGGTCTGGGACGCGGTGGAGCTCGAGCTGCGCAAGGGCCGGCAGGCGTACGTGCTGTACCCGCTGGTGGAAGCCTCGGAGAAGGTCGACCTGGCCGACGCGACCCGCGGGGTGGAGGAGCTGCAGGCGCTCTGGCCGCACCGCCGGGTGGAGCTGCTCCACGGGAGGCTGAACCAGGAGGAGAAGGACGCGGTGATGGAGGCCTTCCGCACGGGGCGGGTCGACGTGCTGGTCTGCACCACGGTGGTGGAGGTGGGGGTGGACGTGGCCAACGCCTCGGTGATGGTGATCCAGAACGCCGAGCGCTTCGGGCTTTCCCAGCTCCACCAGCTCCGGGGCCGGGTGGGAC
>DASROG010000418.1:0-13702 GCA_035646995.1 Myxococcaceae bacterium | reverse complement strand
CCTACGGCCTCTGGTTCAGAACCAAGTGGGTGACCATCCACGACACGGCGGTGGACGGCAACGCGCCGTTCAACGCCAACACCGCGGCCAAGGCCGCTCACGGGACGCCCTTCAAGCGTCCGGAGAACGGGGTGTTCCGTCCCGGCAGTCACTTCCGGGAGTTCTTCCTCGTCGAGACCGGCGACACGGACTCCACCAGCCCAGAGAACGGCACCGGGGGCGGCTGGACCTCCCTGTTCCGGCTGGTCCAGCGCAGCGCCGATGACGACGAGGGCCCGGATCGCGCTGTTCTTCCAGAGCAAGAGCGCGACGGTGGCCGGACTGGACAACGTGACCTTCCTCTCCCGGGACAAGCTGCTCGCGGTGGAGGACGCCGGTAACAAGCTCCACGGCCAGCGCAAGGCGCTGGATTCCGGCTTCGTCTTCGACGTCGACGCGGACTATTCCTCGGGAGCCCAGCCGATCCGGTTCCTCGCCGAGGGCCGCGACGCCTCGGCCACGCTCGACTCGGCCAACGGGGGATTCGGTAAGAACGACGGCGATAACGAGATCACCGGCATCCACGTCTCCGACGGAGATCCCAGCGTGAACGGCGTCCTCGGGGCAAAGGTGCCCCGCTTCGGCCACGACGGCTGGCGGATGTTCTGGACGCAGCAGCATGGGGACAACGTCACCTGGGAGGTCACCAGGGCGGAGCACGGCGACAACGACGACGACCACGACAACTGGTAGCGCTGAAGCACGGTCCGCCGCGCCGGAGCCCATCCCGGCGCGGCGGCACCCGGTCTCGCTCCGCCACGGAGGTGCGATGCCGGTCACATCTGCCGGAACCGGGGCGCGTACTGGTGGCTGACGGGGATGCGCTCGGGATGGTCCCGCAGCACGATCTCCAGACCCCCGCCCCCGAGCTTCCGGACGCTGAGGATGGCCCGCAGGTTCACCACGTAGCTTCGGTGCACGCGCCAGAACGCGTCAGGGTCCAGCTCCTCCAGCAGCTGCTTCAGGGGGCGTGAGACGAGGTGCTCGCGCTCGCGAGTGACCGCGGCGGTGTACTTGTGGTCCGAGCGAAAGAAGAGGACCTCGTCGGTGGTCACGAACCGGAGCTCGCGGCCCTCGAGCACGCTGATCCACCGGAGCCGCCGCCGCCCCTCCAGCGCCTGCCGCAGCTCCGCCAGCAGCGATTCGAGCATCGGCGGAGCCTCCCCGATCCGCTCCTGGAGCCGCGCCACCGTCCGGCGAAGCCGCTCGACCGAGAGCGGCTTCAGCAGGAAATCGACCGCGCCCTCCTCGAAGGCCGGAACCGCGTGCTCGTCGTAGGCAGTGATGAACACCACGTGGCTCCTGCCGCTCGCCCGCCGCGCCACCTCGAGCCCGTGCATCCCGGGCATGGCGACGTCGAGAAAGAGGACGTCGGGTCGCTGCTCCTCCACCACCCGCGCCGCCTCGATGCCATCGCTCACCTCCGCGCAGACGACCAGCTCCGGCCAGAGCTCGGCGAGCGCCTGGCGTACCTCGGCCCGGAGCGCCGGCTCGTCCTCGGCGATGAGCGCGCGCGGCCTCACGCAGGGAATCCTCGCGAGGCCACACGCAGGCGGGTGATCATCGTCTCCAGCGCGGATTCCGCGGACTCCGGATCATCGAGGTACGTCCGGTGGAGCTCCCGGAGCTCCTCGATGAAGGCCTCCGGGCGGACCCGGGCGCGTGCGGTCTGAAAACTCGATTCCGACAGTCCGGCCATCATCTCGGTCTGCCGCGCCTCCAGCTCCCGCAGCGTCCGCGCCGCGGCGAGCCCCTGTCGGTGGCTCGCGTAGATGAAGGCCGCCAGCCCCACCCGCATCACGACGTCGAGGAAGGCCAGCAGCTGGCGCGGCACCGGGGAACCGGGACGAACCCAGAACGGGGCCTCGAGACCGAGCGCATCACCGAGCGGGACGGTGAGGACCGACACCGCCGCAGACCCGGCCAGGACCACGGCTGCGTAGATCCACGCCGGGTGGCCCAACCTGCTCGAGGCCTCCTCGGCAAGGAGCAGCCCCGGCACGAAGACCAGGGTCGCCAGGACCCAGAGCAGCGTCCAGCCCCCGATCGCGATGGGGACCAGGGCCAGCGGGACCCCGCTGCTGATGGGCACGGCGGCCTTCGGCCCTCCCCCGGTCGGGCTCGGCCAGATCCTGAAGGTGCGGTTGCCCGAGGACGAGCGTGATGACGATGGAGGCGACGATGCCGACGAGGACGATTGAACCCGAGGAGGGCTAGACCGACATGCGCAAGATCCTGCTCGTCGTCATTGCAGTGGCTCTCGGATGCGGAGGCAGCGGAACGGAAGGCAACGGGACCACGAACCACACTCCCGTGGCTCGGCCGAGCGCCAGCACCGTCGCGGTGGTGATGGGGGGGTCCACCCAGCTGCAGGCGCAGGCCAGCGATCAGGACGGGGATGCCCTGACCTACGGCTGGTCGCAGAGCTCGCCCGCCTCGCCGCCGGGGGCGTTCAGCTCGACGACCTCGGACTCACCCACCTGGACCGCGCCCACGGTCGGGGCAGCGACGGAGTTCACGCTCACCGTCACGGTATCCGACGGCAAGGGTGGCACCGGCAGCGCGACCCTGACGCGAAGACCTCCGCGGATCCCTCGTTCCTTGCCGAGGTCTCGAGGGTCCTCGCCAGGGCCTGTGCCGACTGCCACGGCGGCATCTCTCCCGCGGCCCAGCTCTCGCTCGAGGCCGGCACGTCCTACGGGGATCTGGTGAACGTCCCCGCGGCAGTCAGCTGCAGGGGAGAGCCGCGGGTCACGCCCGGGGACCCGGACCACTCGGTGCTGCTCCTGAAGATGTCGGGGGCGGACTGCGGACAGCGCATGCCCCCCACGAACCCGACCTACTATGACCACGCGCCGGACGAGCTCGCGCTGGTCCGCACCTGGATCCAGAACGGCGCTCCGGACAACTAGCCGAACAGCTCGCGCACCTTCTCGAAGAAGGTCTTGGTCTGCGGGTGAGTCTGCTCACCGGAGAGCTCGGCGAAGCGCTCGAGGAGCTCCTTCTGCTCCGAGCTCAGGTGCGTCGGGGTCTCCACCAGGATCCGCACGTGCTGGTCGCCGCGACCCCCGCCGTGGAGGTGGGGGATGCCCTTGGCCTTGATGCGGAACACCTTCCCGCTCTGCGTGCCGGCGGGAATCTTCATCCGGTGCTTGCCGTCGAGCGTGGGCACGTCGATCTGCGCCCCGAGCGCCGCCTGGACGAAGGACACCGGCACCTCGCAGAGCACCTCGGTGTCCTCGCGCACGAAGATGGGGTGCTCCTTCACGTGGATCACCACGTACAGGTCCCCCGGCGGGCCGCCGTGGTCCCCGGGCTCGCCCTCTCCCCCGACCCGCACCCGGGTGCCGGTATCGACGCCGGGGGGAATCTTCACCGTGAGGGTCGTCTGCCCATCGACGCGGCCCGCGCCCCGGCAGTGAGTACAAGGGGAGGTCGCGGTCTGGCCCGAGCCGCCGCAGGTGGTGCAGGGCCGGCTGACCGAGAAGAAGCCCTGCGTGTAGCGAAGCTCGCCCGCTCCTCCGCAGGTCGGGCAGGTGCGCACCCGCTTGTCCGCACTCCCTGTCCCCTCGCAGTGCTCGCAGCGCTTCGGCTTGGGGATCCGGACCTGCACCTCGGAGCCGAACGCGGCCTCCTCGAAGCTGACCTCGAGGTTGTAGCGAAGGTCGGCGCCGCGGGTCCGGCCGCCCCGCCGGGACCGGGTGGCACCGAAGATGTCGCCGAAGATCTCGCCCAGGACGTCGTTCAGGTTGGAAGCGTTGAAGCCGCCGAACCCCTCGAACGGGCTCCCGCCGTGCCCGAAGCGGTCGTAGCGCGATCGCCTGTCCGGATCCGACAGGACCTCGTAGGCCTCCGAGGCCTCCTTGAAGCGCTCCTCCGCCTGGTGGTCCCCGGGATTCCGGTCGGGGTGGTACTGGAGGGCGAGCTTCCGGTAGGCGCTCTTCAGCTCCGCCGCCGTGCACTCCCGAGCCACACCGAGGATCTCGTAGTAGTCACGCTTCGTCGCAGAGGCCGCCATCCGTCGTGCTCAACCCTTCGTCGCCACAGGGGGAATTCGTCCGGGGGCGAACCCCGAGGGCCGAGCATAATGCAGGGAACTCACTCGGCAACGAGCAGCGGGCCGCTAGACCTGCCAGATCCGGGTGGGGCGGAGCCCCATCTGGCCGAGCCGCCGCCGCAACCGTCGCTCGATGCTGCCCCGCTTCGTCCAGCGGGGCACCACGAAGTGCAGCTCGGCCGAGTACAGCCGGGCCGCGCTCGCCAGGAGCGACCACCGGTTCTCCGACCCCGGGTCATCCACCGTCTCGGGCAGCACCACGTCCAGGAGCACGGGGGTCCGGCCGCTGTCGTGCTGGCGGCAGGTGAGGTCCGGCCGGTGGTCCTCGAGCGTCCCGTTGAGCGTCGTGGGGGCGGTGTGCCCGGGGAGCCGGGCCTTCACATCGGAGTACCCGATGGTGTCGAAGTACTCCGCCATCAGCCAGAGGACTCGCCGCCGCGCGCCATCGGACAGCACCGCGTCGCAGCCGTCCGCCAGATCCACCCCGGACTCGGACTCCCAGCGCTCGAGCTTCATGGCGGGATGTACAATTTGAACTCGAGCCGAAACCGGCAATCCTTGACACCAGCACGCGCCGGAACGCATGGCTGCTGAGCGGGCATGACTTCCACCCTCGGCCGGCTCCTCGCTCTCTTGCGCCCCTCGGCACGCCTCGTGGCCGGGGCAGTGCTCGCCGCCGTGGTGAGCGCCGTGGCCGCGGCCGGCTATGCCTGGCTCATCGGCCCCCTGCTCCGCAGCGTGCTCCTCTCCGAGCCGATGCGCCTGGTGGGTCTCTACACCTCACCCGAGCGGGCACGGTGGCTCCTGCCGGGGCTGCTGGTGGCCCTGGCGATCATCAAGGCCGGGACCCAGCTGCTCCAGACGGGGTGGATGCAGGTGGCCGGACAGCGCGCCCTGGCCACCCTCCGCTCGGACCTCTACGCGCATCTCCTCGCCCTCCCGCCGGCGACGCACGAGTCCAGGGCGAGCGGCGACGTGCTGAGCCGGCTCACGGCCGACGTCGCGCAGATCGAGTTCTCGGTGACCCAGGCGCTCACCACCTGGGTGCGCGATGCGCTGCAGCTGGTCGCCCTCCTCGGGGTGTGCCTGGTGCTGGACTGGAGGCTGTTCGCGCTGAGCTTCGTGGTGTTCCCCGCGGCGCTGATCCCCATCACCCGCTTCGCCCGGGCGGTGAAGCGCGCGGCTCGCACCACCCAGGGCAGCCTCGGAAACCTGACCGCGCTGGTCGGGGAGCAGCTGCAGGCGCTTCCCGTGGTCCAGGCCTACGGGATGGAGCCGCGGGTGCGGACGGCGTTCGATGCCGAGCAGGCGCGGTACCTCCGGGAGATGGACCGCTCGCTCCTGCTCCGCGGGTCGGCCAGCCCGTCGATCGAGCTGCTGGGCGTCGCCGGGCTCGCGCTGGCGCTCGCGGTAGGGGCTCAGGCGGTGCGCGCCGAGCCGTCGCTGGCCAGCCATCTCATGTCCTACGTGGGCGCGGTGCTCCTGATGTATGGACCGCTGAAGACCCTCTCCTCCACCGTCACCCAGGTGGTCGCCGGGGTGGGCGCGGCCGAGCGGGTGTTCGAGCTCGAGGACCGCCGCCTCCCGCCGGACCGCGGCGAGCAGGCGCCCCCGCTCCGCCGTGCGCTCCGGCTCGAGGACCTCCGCGTCCAGTACGGCGAGGTGGACGCGCTCCGCGGCCTCACCCTCGAGCTTCCCGCGGGCAGGACGGTGGCGGTGGTCGGCGCCTCGGGCGCGGGCAAGAGCACCCTCTTCTCCGCGCTGCTCCGGTTCGTGGATCCGGCGGGCGGACGCATCCTCTGGGATGGGCAGGACGTGCGCGGTTACAGCCGCGCATCGGTGCGCGCGCGCATCGCCTGGGTGCCACAGGAGCCGGTGCTCTTCGCCGGCTCGGTGCGCGACGCGGTCCGGGTGGGAAGGCCGGACGCCACCGATGCCGAGGTGTGGAGCGCGCTCGAGCGGGCGCACGGCGCCGAGTTCGTGCGGGCCTTGCCCCGGAGCCTCGACACGCCGGTCGGTGAGCGCGGCGCGCAGCTCAGCGGTGGGCAGCGGCAGCGACTCGCAATCGCCCGCGCGTTCGTGCGCGAGCCGTCGCTCCTGCTGCTCGACGAGCCGACCAGCAGCCTCGACGCGGCGAGCGAGGCCCTGGTGCAGGCGGGGCTCGCCGAGCTGAAGGCCGGCCGGACCACCCTGGTCATCGCCCACCGGCTGTCCACCGTGCGGAACGCCGATCTGATCGTGGTGCTCGAGGCAGGCCGGGTGGTCGAGCAGGGGACCCACGAGCAGCTCATGGCGCACGGCACCGTCTACCGGCGGCTCCTGGATCGCGGAGGCGCCGATGGCCGGTCGTGAGCGCCGGGGCCGCGAGGAGCCGGGGTTCGTCCACCGCTTCGAGAGCGCCGAGGTCCTGGCAGAGCTGCTCGGCATCGCCGGAAGTCCCCTCGAGCCCGAGGAGGTGCTGCGCCACTTCCGCACCGGACGCGCCGGAGGCGCCGAGGCCCGCGAGGTCATCCCCACCCTCTTCCCCGAGCCGCCGCGCTTCCCGAACCCGGACGTCGCCCGCCGCCTGTTTCAGAACCTGCTCGGGCTGTGGGACGCGGCGGGGTCTCCCGCGTTCCGGCTCCCGTCCCGGACGGACGCGCCGCGGCGGACGCGCCAGGAGAAGGTGGCGGCACCGGGTCCGCCCCGACCACCCGGTCCGGATGCCGCCTACCTGCAGGCGGTCCGGGCCTGGCTGGCCTCGGACCGCCGTGCCCGGCAGCGGCTGACCGATTCGTTCGAGAACCGGCAGGACGCCCTCCTGTGCTCCCTTGACGAGCGGGGCCTCTCGGACGAAGGTTGGGGGGTCCTCCGCCAGCTGGCGTTCGAGTTGCACGCCGTTCTCGAGCACGCAGATGGCGCCGCCCCGGCGTCGGTCCCGCCCGAGGCGCTCGGGGGCGACTCTGCGGCGAAGGTCCCGGTGGAGCTGATCGGGCTCGTCGACCAGGCGCTCGCCCACGCCGAGCAGGACGGTCCAGGACCGGTGCCCGCCGCGGAGCGCGAGACGGTTCGCATCCTCGGGCGACAGGTGCTCGGCGCTCTGTGGGGGGCCCGGGCCCGGAGGTGACGGGACCATGGTGAAGGACGACGACGACGGCGGCGGCTTCACCGGGAAGCGCAACAAGAGCTGGCGGGAGATCGACGCCCGGCGCGGCAAGAGCAAGTACCACTCCCGCCAGGACGATCCCGCCCAGCAGCGCATCGAACGAAGCGCGACCTACACCCGCTACAAGCAGGCGGCGGACTCGCTGTTCACGGGGGGCGCCCTTCCGGAGGGTCTGGCGAAGACGTTCGATCCCGACGGCAAGCGGCAGGCCCAGAAGGAGGCGATGGCCAAGCTGCGCGAGCTGCCCGACCGCAAGGCCTGGGCCCAGGGAGTCATCGAGTATCTGGAGAAGTACCCCGAGCTCCCCGAGGACCCGTACTTCCTCGACTCGCTCCTGGACCACCCTCGGGAACGGATCGTCGGCCAGGCCCTGGGGAAGCTCGAGGGGATGCAGGAGGCCGGGACGCTCAAGGCGAAGCTGCCCAAGAGCCTCGACCAGCGTCTGAAGTCGCTGGAGCTCACCAGCATGGACCCCGAGCTGCAGCAGCGGGCCCGGGCCCTGCGCGAACAGCTGCGCTGAATGAGGGAGGACCGCTGGGTCATCCGCCCGGTCCGCCCGGACGACGCGGCGGCAATGCGCCGGATGCGCAAGGAGGCGGGCTGGGACCTGGAGAGAGTTCCGGTGTGGATCACCGCCTCGCTCTCCGGCGAGCGCCCGACCTGGGTGGCCGAGCTCGGCGGCGAGGCGGTGGGAATGGTCAGCCTCGAGCTCGTCGATCCCGATCCCGAGGTCGCCGATGGGAAGGGCGTGGCCGCGGTGACCAGCCTCTCGGTGCTGGCCAGTGCCGGGCGCCGGGGCATCGGACGCGCGCTGACCGTGTTCGCCGAAGAAGAGGCCCGGGCCCGTGGCGTGCGGGTGCTCACCCTCAACACCCGACCGAGCAACGCTGCCGCCATCGCGCTGTACGAAGGGCTCGGGTACCGGCGATGGAAGGAAGAGGAGCGCTCCTGGGGACGCGCGGTGTTCCTTCGCAAGGCCCTCACCTGACGGCGTGGTCTCGACTTCGGGTCGGGTCTATGAATAAAGGGCCTGCGCGGGTGTTCGTTCGCCCGCTCATTGAGGGGGCAGCACATACGGTCGTACTCAGCCTCGCCCGCCGGTGAAGCGGTCGGGCGCTGGTTGATTGGTCAGTCAACGAGCCGCTGGACCGTGTATGCATTCGCCCCGCAAACCTTGCTTCTGACTCGAAGGAGAAAACCTTGAAGCGTCTGTTCTCACGCCTCGGCTGCGTCCTCGCCGCTGCGGCACTCGCCTCGGCCTGCGGCGGCGATGAAAATCCCCCACCGAGCAACGTGGTGCCCGTCGACCCGTCGATGACGGAGTCGGCGATCTCCAACGTGTTCTCCAGCGCCGCCGCCGACTCGACCATCCAGATGGCAGCCGGCACCTACCACTTCACCAACTCGCTCACCCTCGCGACGCGGAACAACATCACCGTGAAGGGCGCGGGGAAGGATTCGACCATCCTGGACTTCAGCGGGCAGACCGCCGGCGCCGACGGCGTGGTCCAGAGCATCCCGCCGGGTCAGACGGTCAAGACCATCTTCCTGGACTTCAGCATCCGCGACACCGCCGGTGACGGGCTCAAGGTCACCGGGGCCAACGGCCTGCACGTCAAGGGCGTCGGCGCCTCCTGGCCCACCCGGGCGACCCACGGCGGATACGGCATCTACCCGGTGCAGTCGAAGAACATCCTGATCGAGAACTGCACAGCCGACGGCGCCAGCGACACCGGCATCTACGTCGGCCAGTCGGATGGAATCGTGGTCCGGAACAACGTGGTGACCAACAACGTGGCGGGGATCGAGATCGAGAACTCGTTCAATGCCGACGTCACCGGGAACGACTCCCACGACAACACGACCGGGTTCCTGGTGTTCGACCTTCCCAACCTTCCCCAGGTCGGCGGCCACAACGTCCGCGTGTACAACAACACCTTCACCAACAACAATCACCCGAACTTCGGTGACCCGAGCGGCACCGTGGCCCTGGTCCCGGCCGGTACCGGCGGGGCGGTCGTCGCGAACACCAAGGTGGAGGTGTTCGGGAACACCTTCAGCGGCAACACCGCGGTGGGCTTCGCGGTGGTGAGCTGCTTCGCCGCGTTCGGGCAGAGCGCGTGTCTCAACGCGACCTCCGGCTACAACCCGTTCCCCTCGCAGGTCTACGCGCACGACAACACCTTCACCAACAACGGGACCAATCCACTGGAGGGCAATACCGACATGGGGCACCCGAGCTTCCAGCTCGCCGCGCTGCTCGCCAGCGGTTTCCAGGGCTCGCATTCCTGGCCCGACGGTCACGTCTCCGACGTGAGCTACGACGGCATCCTCGGGCTGGCCGGCGGCACCTCGAACCCGTTCCAGATCTGTGCGCAGAACAACGGGACCGGCCACTTCGCCGACCTGCACCTGGACCAGTTCGATCAGCAGAGCCCGAACCTCGGCGAGATCATGACCTTCGACGAGGCGAAGTACTCCTGCACCCTGCCCGCTCTTCCGGCGGTTCCGGTCCCCACGTTCTGATGCGCCGAGTGACCCGCGGGGCCTTCCCCGCGGGCCACGTCCGAGATTCGAGGAGAGAGGTAGAGAGATGTCGAAGGCCGTCCGGGGGGTGATGGCCGGCGCGCTGCTCGCGCTGGCCGCCTGTGGTTCGAGCTCCAGTGACACCTGCACGCCGAGGGTTCCCACCGACGATTCGGTTCCGGGGACGCTGGCGGATTGGTGTCAGGTGGAGCTGGCGAACGGGGACGTGAAGCCGCTGGCCGGCGACATCGTCCCCTTCACCCTCACCACCCCGCTGTACTCCGACGGCGCCATCAAGCGTCGCACCGTCCGGGTGCCGCCGGGGACCGCGGCCACCTATGCCGATGCCGGCGCGCTCGGGTTCCCGGACGGGACGGTGTTCACCAAGAGCTTCGGTTTCCGCGAGGACGCGCGGAACACCGCGCTGCCGATCCACTGGATCGAGACCCGGGTGGAGTGGAAGACCGCCGGGGTCTGGAACTTCGTGGCCTACCGATGGAACGACGCGGGGACGGAGGCGGTGCCGCTCATCGGCAGCGAGGTGGTGAGCTTCTCCTACGTCGACGGTGACGGAGCGACGCAGAACGCGAACTACCTTGTCCCCAGCCGCGCGCAGTGCGAGCAGTGCCACGCGGAGAGCGGCGCGGTCGGGCCGCTCGGTCCCAAGGCCCACTGGCTCAACACCGACTTCGCCTACGAGGGCGGCACGGAGAACCAGCTCGCCCACTGGTCCCGGATCGGCATCCTCACCGGCGCGCCTGATCCGGCGAACGCCCCGAAGCTCCCGGTCGCTTCCGATCCCGACGCCGGGACGGTGGAGGCGCGCGCGCGGTCGTACCTCGAGGCGAACTGTGGCTTCTGTCACAACCCCACCGGCAACGCGCGGGTGAGCGGGCTCTACCTGACGGCCTCGGTGACCGATCCCATCCAGCTCGGAATCTGCAAGCGCCCCGTCGCCGCGGGTCCGGGTGCCGGCGGGCGGCCGTACGACATCACCCCGGGAAACCCGGACGCATCGGTCATCCCTTACCGGATGGAGGCGACGGCGCCCGCCGTGGCGATGCCGCAGATCGGCCGGAGCGTGGTCGACACCCACGGCGTCGAGCTGGTGCGGCAGTGGATCGCCGAGATGTCCGGCACCTGCGACTGACGCGGACGCCGCGGCGACACTCGCCGAAGGTGTTTGACACCTTCCCGGAGACCGTCGACATCCTCAGTCGAAGGCGCCCCTTTCCGCAGACCGCGGCCGCCCGCCGGGCAATGGGGTCATGACCGCGTGCGGACCGCCCGCTTCCGCTCCGGTTGCCTCGGGCCCGAGGATCGGGCAGAGCACACCCCCTCATGTTCGTCGTCCTGGCCCGGGCCGTCTCCCGGCATCGCCTGGCCGTCCTTGCGGGCGCGCTCGCCATCCTCGCGCTGGCGGTCCTGTCCATCGTCCGGGGCGGGAGCCTGACCAGCGGCACCATCGAAGGCACCGAGTCGGCGCGCGCCGCGGAGCTCGTCCGCGGAGCCGCCGGCGCCGACACCGACACGAGCGTGGTGGCGCTGTTCAGTCATCCCAAGCTGGCCGCGACCGACCCCGTCTTCCAGAGCGCGCTCACCCTCCATCTGGACAAGGTGAGCGCTCGCCCCGAGGTGGAGAGCGTGGTCTCGGCGGTCTCCGCGCCCGAGCAGGCCCGCGCGCGATTCGTCTCCCGGGAGGGAAAGACCGCCCTGGTGCTGGTGCGGCTCAAGGGGGACGAGAAGGCGGCGGTGAAGGCCTTCCCCGCGGTGAAGACCGTCCTGCGCGACGGACCCTTCACGGTGGCCATCACCGGGAAGCCGGCGTTCCTCTTCGACCTCAACGCCGAGCTCGACCACGACCTGCTGCGCGCCGAGCTCGTGTCCTTCCCGCTCGCGCTGGTCGTGCTCCTCTGGGTGTTCCGCACCATCGTCGCCGCCCTCCTGCCCATCGTCGTCGGCGGTCTGGCGGTGCTGACGGGCGTGGGCGCGGTGCTCGCCCTCTCGCACCATTTGGACATGGCCCAGTACACGCTCAACGTGGTGAGCCTCATCGGGCTGGGCGTGGCCATCGATTACTCGCTGTTCATCGTCAGCCGCTTTCGCGCCGAACTCGAGGGCGGAGCCAGCGTCGAGGCCGCGCTCGAGCGCACCGTGGACACCGCCGGTCGGGCGGTCGCCTTCTCCGGCCTGGCGGTGGCCGCGGGCCTCTCGGGGCTCCTCTTCTACCGGGGCTCGTTCCTGGCGGCGATGGGGCTCGGCGGCGCAATCGTGGTGGGCTTCGCGGTCCTCTTCGCCCTCACGCTCCTGCCGGTCATCCTCGGCTGGCTCGGGCGCCGGGTGGACATCGGGCGCGTGCCCATTCCTGCATTCGGGGTTCGTGCCGGGCTGTGGCACCGGCTGGCCGGCTGGGTAATGAAGCATCCGCTCCAGGTGCTCCTGCCTACCCTGGCGCTCATCGCCTTCCTGGGCTGGCCCTTCCTCCGGCTGCAGACCGCCGGCACGGACATCACCGCCCTCCCCGAGACGGCCGACTCCCGCCAGGGCGCGGCGGCGCTGGCCCGCGCCTTCCCCGAGCAGAGCGCGACTCGGATCCTGGTGGCGGTGGAGTTCCCGGGACACCCGTTCACGCCCGACCGGGTCGCTGCGCTCTACGACGCCACGCGGCGCTGGGCGCAGCTGCCCGGCGTGGTCGGAGTGGAGAGCATCGTCAACCTCGATCCCAGCGTGACCCGCGATCAGTATCTCCAGCTCGCCAGCGCCCCGCCCGCATTCCGGCCGCCCGAGTTCGCGCTCGCCGAGGCGGCGTACCTGCACGGAAACATCGCGGTCGTGCAGGTGCTCACTCCGGCGCCCATCTCCAGCGCCGAGGCGCGGCGGCTGGTGCACGAGCTCCGGAAGGACCGCCAGGTGGGGGAGGGACGAGTACTGGTCGGCGGGCAGAGCGCCAGCGACGTCGACTCGAGTGCATTCGTTCTCGACCGGGCACCGCTTGCCGTAGGGCTGGTCGTGCTGGTGACGCTCGTGGCGCTGTTCATCCTCCTCGGCTCGGTGGTGCTCCCGCTCGAGGCGGTGGTGATGAACTTCCTCTCGCTGGCGGCGAGCTTCGGGGCGCTGGTGTGGATCTTCCAGGAGGGCCATCTGCGCTGGCTGCTCCAGTTCCAGCCCGGGCCGCTCGAACCAGCGCTCCCGGTCCTCCTCTTCTGCATCCTCTTCGGGCTCTCGATGGACTACCAGGTCCTCATGCTTTCCCGGATGCGCGAGGAGTGGAACCGGACCCACGACAACCGTCTCGCCGTCGCCGAGGGTCTGGAGAGGACCGGAAGTCTCATCACCAGCGCGGCGGCGATCATGGTCGCCGTGTTCGCGGCCTTCGCCCTGGCGAACATCCTCGTGGTCAAGGCGATGGGCGTGGGGATGGCGATTGCGGTTGCGCTCGATGCCACCCTGGTGAGAGTGCTGATCGTGCCGGCCATCATGCGTCTCTTCGGGAACGCCAACTGGTGGGCGCCGCGGGCGCTACAACGTCTGGCCCTCACGGCACACCGAGAGAAGAGCGCCCCATGAGCACCGTCCTCCTCGCCCTGGCCGTCCTCTCGCTGGTCTTGCTGGTCGAGGGCCACGTGCGGCTGCGACGCGTCCTCGCCCGCCGTCCGGCTCCGCCGCCCTTTCCGGCGACCGCCCCCTCCATCTCCGTCATCCGCCCGGTGAAGGGGCTGGACATCGGGGCCGTGGACAACATCCGCGCCTTCCTCGAGATGGAATACCCGGGACGACTGGAGCTTCTCTTCGTGGTGGACTCCGAGGAGGACCCGGCCACCCCGGTCATCCGGCGGCTCATCGCCGAGCACCCCACCACGGCCCGGCGGGTGGAGCTGCTCTTCTCCGGCTCGCCCCCTCCGCGCCGCACCGGCAAGCTCAACGCGATGCTGGTG
>DASROG010000417.1:0-11061 GCA_035646995.1 Myxococcaceae bacterium | reverse complement strand
AGCTGGAGCACACCACGTTGCGGACGTGCTCCATTTGCTTCGCCAGCTCGCGCCGCAGCGAGCGGAGGAACCGATCGTATCCGCCCTGCTGGAGGAACTCGGCGATGGCCATCTGGGGCAGCGTGGGGGTGGCCACGGTCTGCGCGAACTTGAGCAGCTCGAACCGCTCCCGGAAACGTCCCGGAGCAGCCCAGCCTACCCGGAACCCGGCGGCGAGCGTCTTGGAGAAGCTGGAGCAGTACAGGACGTTGCCGGTGCGGTCGAAGCTCTTCGCCGCCCGGGGACGGGCGGGGCCGAAGCAGAGGTCCCCGTAGATGTCGTCCTCGATGAGGGGCACCCCGGCGCGCTCGCAGATGCGGACCAGCGCTTCCTTCTTCTCGTCCGGCATGGAGCCGCCGAGCGGATTGGAGAAGTTGGTCACCACCAGCACCGCCTTGATCGGCTGCTTCTTCAGCGCCGCCTCGAGCGCGTCGAGCTGCATTCCCTCCCGCGGGTGGGTGGGCATCTCCAGCGCCTTGAGCTCGAGCATCTCCAAGACTTGAAGGGTGCCGTAGTACGCAGGCGACTCGACCGCGACGATGTCCCCGCGGCAGCAGGTGGCTACCAGCGACAGATGCACCGCCTCGGCGGCGCCGATGGTGGTGACGAAGTCGTCCGGCCCGAGCTGGCAGCCCCAGGCCAGTGATCGCCGGGCGAGCTGCTGGCGGAGCGCGGGCCAGCCGGGCGGCATGTCGTACTCGATGCCGACCCCTCCGGCCTCCCGGGCCAGTGCGGCGATGAGACGGGAAAGCTTCCGGGTGGGCAGCAGCTTGGAGCTGGGGCGGGCCGAGCCCAGGTTGACGATGCGCTCGTTGCCGGCGGCCATGTACATGCGCCGCACCAGCTCCACCACGCTCGGCTCGCGGGCGGAGGCCGGCGGACGGCTCACCGGTGGCTCCTGGGGAGGGGCGCGCCGGAGCAGCCGGACGTAGTGCCCGGACTGCGGCTTGGCCTCCACCAGGTCCCACGCCTCGAGCTGCTGGTAGGCCTGGAGCACCGTGGAGATGCTCACCCGTTCCTGCTGGCTCAGCTCGCGCACCGAGGGGAGGCGGTCGCCTGCAGCCAGGATGCCCGCATGGATGGCGTCACGCATGCGCGCTGCCACCTGCTCGAAGAGGAGAGGTTTGTGAGCGCGGGCGACGGCCATGAGCGACACCTCGGCGGGCGAACGGAGAGGCCTCTTCCTATCGGCGGGGCTCTCTCTCGACCAGTACAGTTTCTGGTGATGCTCGCTGAACAGCGCCTGTGCTGTGCTGCGTCGCACACACGGCTTGCGGCGAACGGTGGCCAGCGTGCGGCTAGCGGCGCGGGAGGTGCCGCTCGAGCGCCTTTGCCAGGTCGGCGAGGTCGAACGGCTTCCTCAGCACTCCCACCAGCTCAGGCCAGGTGCCTTCGACGGTGAGGTGCAGGTGCGCGGTCATCAGGACCACCGGTGGAATCGTCCGATTCTGCGAGCGAAGCGCCTCCACCAGCTCGGGGCCGGACATGTCGGGGAGCTCGTGGTCCAGCAGGATGAGCGACACGGTCTCGCGGGAGAGGACCTCCATCGCCTCCCCTGCGGTGACTGCCAGCACTGCCCGGTGATTCCACTCCTCCAGAGTCTCCCGGAGCAGCGGGCCGAGGTCCGGAGCGTCCTCGACCAGCAGGACGGCGTGGGTCGGGGAGGTCACGACTCGAGGTCTCCGGCCCCGAGCAGCTCGGTGCCTTCGGCGTCGCGAGTCGTTGCGTGGAGCAGAACGCCCTGGCCGCCGGCCAAGGTCCGATGAGCACGAGGTGGCGATGGGAGCGAGCTCACCGCCGTGGATTCTAGGCAGCAAGTCCAGCGAGGGCACCCCCGCGGATTGCCGAGGGTCCGCGCCCCAGGCCGGAGGAGCTTCCGCTGGAGTTCGACAGCCGTCCGTGGTGACAGGCCCTCATCTCCGCAGCGGCGTCGGCTCGGCCGGATGCGGCTCCGATCCCGGGTCCTGGCACGCGTCGGCTCGTCGGCCGCGGGCAGGGTGCAAGGCGCACGGCGCCGGAAGTGCGTGACCCAGGCGAGGGTCCCTGCAGCCACGGCCCGTTGCGGCGGCTCCGGGCGTGCGCTAGGACGGCGGCCCTCCTCGGTCCCTGATGCGCGAAGGAAGCACATTCCCGCGTTGGCTCTCGTTCTGCGCGAGCGCGGTCGTGCTTCTTCAGCTCGGGGGCATCCTCCATCTCGCCGCAGCTCGGCATGGCGTCTGCTGGGAGCACGGGGTGGTGGTGGACGTCGATGCCGCGCCGGCCGGCGGCGAGTTGGCGGCCGCTCCCGAGGGGCTCACCCGGGCAGCGATTCCGCTCGTCCGGTCCGGTGAGCATCCGCACTGCCCGGCGCTGTGGATCCAGCGCCAGGCGCGACTCGGGGTGACGGCCACCGCACTGCTGTTCGCGTCCCCGCAGCACCGTGCCGAGGTTGCGGCCCCGGAGCAGTTGCCGCTGCCAGCCAAGTGGGCGCTGCGGCACGCACCGAAGCACTCGCCGCCGGCCTGACGTCGATCGCCCGAGTCCGTGGTTGCGCCGTGGCCAGCAGCAGAGGTGGCGGTGCACCCGAGCCGTCCTGCGCCGTCGTCAGCCCCACGAGTGTCCGAATGCCAGCACGCAGCTTCTCGCCTGCCTTCCACGCAAGACGCGCCGTCCTGACCGCATTCATCGCGGTCGGGTGGAGCACGCCCGTCCTCGCCGCCAACCTGGGCATCGTCCACGGCTCGGTGCACGACGAGAACGGGAAGCCCATTCCCGGCGCGCAGGTGAAGCTGCTCCGGGGGAACCAGCAGCTCGATCTCCACCCCACCGACGCCACCGGTCACTTCGAGTTCGAGCAGGTGCCGTTCGGGAAGTACCGGCTCACCTTCAGCGCCCCCGACGGCCGGATGGACGACCGGGAGGTGCTGATCGCCTCGGGCGACGTGCTGGAGCTCGACGTCACGCTGCCCACTCTCGAGGAGACCGTGACCGTGGTCGCCCCGAAGCGCGAGGCGCCACGCCCCACGACCACCACCGGCTCGGCGACGCAGGTCCAGCGCGAGGACATCGAGTCGCGGCCGCGCGGCGACAGCGCTTCGGTCAACGAGATCCTCGCCACCCAGCCGGGCTTCGTCTTCGACGCCCTCGGGCAGATCTACGTCCGCGGCAACCACGCCAACGTCCAGTACCAGCTGGACGGCGTGCCCCTGCCCGACACGGTGTCCGGGCTCTTCGGGCAGTTCCTCAGCGCGCGGCTGCTGGAGAACATGGAGGTCATCACCGGCGGGCTCCCGGCCGAGTACGGCCAGCGGCTCTCGGCGGTGGTGAACCTCAACTCGCGGCGGCCGGCTCCGGAGGGCGAGGGGCGGCTGGACCTGCTCTACGGCAGCTTCGATACGGTCAGCCCCGGCGGGTACTGGGGGCAGAAGCTCGGGTCGGTCACCTACCTCGTGGGGGGGAGCCTGAACTGGACCGACCGCGGTCTCGATCCGCCGAACCCGACCACGTACCTGAACGACAAGGCGCAGCAGGGGCGGGTGTTCGCCAAGGTGGACGTGGACCTGAACGACCGCGATCACCTCTCCACGTTCCTCAGCTACTCGCACGACCGCTTCCAGATTCCGGTCGACCCCACGCTGATCCCGGGCAACACCCAGGAGGACCAGTTCGGCAACCCGCCGCCGCCGTACTTCCCCCCCGACACCCAGCAGACGGAGACCGAGAACGACCTGTTCGGCATCCTCTCCTACCGGCACGATTTCGATGCCACCCGGTCACTGAGGATCGCGGGTTACGTCCGGCACTCCGCGGCGAAGTTCTTCGGCGATCCCCAGCACGCGCTCGGCTCGACCCAGACCTGCCTCGGGAACACCCAGGACAGCTGCCCGGGGGTGAGCAACGTGAACCGCCGAGCCGATCACGTGGGCCTGGTGACCGACTACCTCCAGCGGCTCGGGGACCAGCACACGCTCAAGTTCGGGCTGAGCCTGGACCAGCTCTGGGGCAACACCGCCTACGACGCCTACGAGCGGGTGCTGATCCCGCCTCCCGACTTCCAGCGGACCGGCCAGGGCGCGGACCAGCCCACCGCCACCACGGGCGGCGCCTACGCGCAGGATCGCTTCACCGCGGGGAAGCTCACCCTCACCGGAGGGCTCCGGCTCGACTTTCAGAGCGCATCACCGGGTGCGGGGTCGGGGCGGTTCACGGACGTGGGTGTCAGCCCGCGGCTCGGGGTGGCCTGGGCCTTCACCCCGAACGTCGTGGCGCACGGCTTCTTCGGGCTGCTGTGGATTCCTCCCTCGGTGACCGATGCCGCCGCCGGCGCGCGGCTCAGGGGGAGCCTCCAGGCCGGTGAGCCCATCCCCCCGGACCAGCGGGTGCGGCCGGAAAAGGACCGCTACGCCGAGGTGGGGGTCAAGGCCCGGGTCATCCCCCCGCTGACGCTCGGGCTCACCCTCTGGGGCCGGCTCTCCACCGATCAGCTCGATGAGACCGAGATTGGAAACACCGGAATCACCACCCCGTACAACTTTTCCGAGGGCCGGGCCGGCGGCATCGAGGCCACCGTGGACTGGGTCATCACCCAGCGCCTCACCGCCTTCGGCAACGCGAGCTACGGCGTCGCGCAGGGCAAGGGGATCTCCAGCGCGAGGTACCTGTTCGACGCCGAGGACCTGAACAACACCGACTGGCAAACGCTCGACCACGCCCAGACCTGGACCGCCAACGCCGGCGCGAACTACCGGGACGGACCGACGCTGGTCACCGTGCAGCTCGCCTACGGCAGCGGGCTCCGGACCGGGGCGGACAACCAGAGCCACGTCCCCGGGTGGGTCCGGGTGGACTTGACCCTGGCCCACGATTTTCTCGATCTTCCGCTGAAGCCGACGCTGGCCATCGACATCGTCAACCTCTTCGATGCCCAGTACGCGTACCGGCTCTACAACGGCTTCAACGGGAGCCACTGGGCGCCGGGCCGGAGCGTGTACGTGCGCGGGTCCATCAACTTCTGACCCGGACTCCGGGTCAGGTACGCGCAGGTGTGCGTTCACCCATGGAACGACCGTCCACGCGGGCTCCGGCCGATTTGCGCATAACCTTGGGAGTTCGACCGGATGCGCGCCCTCGAGATCTTCGACGCCGACGAGCAGGGGAAGCTGGCCGCGAGCCTCGATGAGATGCTCCGGCTCGCCGATCCGCCGGCGTCGCGTCTCAAGTGGACGCTCCGGTACATCGAGGCCCGGGACGACGTGACCGCCGCCTGGCCCGCGGGCCTGAAGGACCTCGAGGCCCAGGCCTCGGCGCGGAAGTTCGGGCTCGAGCTCTCCTGGGAGCAGCTGACGTCGCTGGCGGCGGTGCTCCGCGCCCCGGTGGACGTGCGGCTCGATGGGTGGGCGCGGGCCCCGAAGCCGGGCGACGCTCCGGGAGAGCTGGTGTTGCGCATCGAGGTGCTCGATTCCACGCTCTTCCGGGTGGCCTCGCGGGAGCGGCCGGTGCTCACCCGGCTCGAGCGGCGATTCAAGGACACCCGGTCGGTCGAGGTGAGCGAGATGTACTGAAGCGCTCCGACCGGGGTGTGCTGATCGCTGCGGCAGCCGATCCTCTCGCTGCGACGCGCAGCCTCGTCGCTACGCTGCTCGACGTGCCGTGAGGCACGCCTCCGCTGCTCGGGTGCGCCGTCTCGCTTCGGTCTCGGAAGCCGCGCCGTGCTCACCACAGCCCGGTCGGAGCACTCAGGCCTAGGGCCCGCCCGCGGGTTTCAGGTCCACCGAGTCGATCGTGGCGCCGACCCGGGCGAGCAGCTCCCAGGCCCAGCCCACCGCCTCCTCGACCTGGTCGCCGACCGCGAGCGCGCCCCAGACCAGGGTGAGTGTCGTGGTCGTCTCGTCGGAGGTCTTGCTCCGGGAAGCGTCCTTCACCGCGTTGGCGCACGGGCCCTCGGCGTCGAAGAGGCACAAGAGCCCCTGGAGGTCGATCTCCTGGCCGGAGGCGTTGAAGACGTAGCGGGCGCCCGGGGGCGCGAGGTCTACCCGCACCGGAGCACGGAGCCGCTCCACGTCCACCACGCTGATCGGGAGCCCCGAGTGGAGCGAGACCACGTTCCCGACGTCGACCGCGGCGTTGATGGGCGCGAGCTTCCCTTCCGCCGCCGCGCGGACCAGGTACTCGGAGGCGGGCTTTCCCCGACCGGTGGGCTTGTAGCCGCCGTGGCGAAGGAGATCGCGGATGGCCGTGCGGACCTCCTCGCTTCCCTGCACCGGGGCCCGGGCTCCGGGGGCGAGCAGGTCGCGGTAGGCGTCACGCGGGAGCTTGCCCAGCGGCGCCGGGAACTCGGTCACGAAGGCACGCAGCACGAGCAGCGGGTGGGGGGTGACGGCGAGCTCCACGGCGGCCGGAGCGTACGCCTTCCGCCGCGCGAGCGCCTCGACCATCAGAGCCCCGTGCTAGCCAGGCGGGCGTGCCGGGGCGCTCCATCCAGGCTGAGCTGCTCAGCGGAAACGACCTCTACCGGACGGTGGTTCTGGAGAAGATGGCCGGAGCCCGCGAGTCGGTGTGGATCGCCACCGCCAACGTCAAGGCGATGATGGTGGAGCAGCCGCCCGCGCCAGGAGCCGGGCCGGTGGCTGACCGCGGGCGCTTCGCCCCCGTGGTCGCGCTCTTCCGGACCCTGGCCCGGCGCGGTGTGGAGCTGCGCCTGCTGCATGCCGAGCTGCCGAGCCGTCCTTTCCGGGCGGCGTTCGACCGCTCGAGGACGCTGGTCCGGGGCGGGCTCCAGCTGAAGATCTGCCCACGCGTCCACTTCAAGTGCGTGCGGGTGGACGGCGCCTGGGTCTACCTGGGCAGCGCGAACCTGACCGGGGCCGGGCTCGGCGCGAAGCACCCCGACGCCCGGAACTTCGAGCTCGGGCTGGTCACCGAGGACTTCGACACCGTGGACCGGGTGACCGCGCTCTTCGAGTCGGTCTGGTCGGGAGCGGAGTGCGGGAGGTGCCGGCTCCGGTCGGTGTGCCCGGATCCCATCGGTCCACCGGCCACGCGGCCGCGGAAGACGGACGGCATCCGCCTCGGGCGGCCGCGCCGGCTCCGGAGACCCTGAGGCCGGTGCCCGCGGCGCTGGCCCCGGCGGCGAGTCGCGCCCGGCGGGATCGCGCGCGGCGTCGTCGAGACCTCGAGGCGGGTGCCTGCGGCGCGCACCCCCGGCAGCGGTGCGCGGCGGGCGTCTTCAGTGGTGGTCGCGCCCGAGCCCGACGACGGTCCGCGCCTGCCTCGAGAAACGACAGCGGCCGCGGTCCTCGCTGCCGTCCTGGCGTTGCCGTTGCGCTCGAAACAAGCAACGCGGCGTCCGGGCCGGGCCTGGCGACGGGCGATGCTCCACGTCTGGCTCCGGAACGGCGACCGCGCAGACGGTCGGCTTCGGCGGGACTAATCTCCGGGGCCGATGCGCCGCCCGGGTCAGGGGAGTCGGAGGTGAGCCGCGCCGGACGGCCGGTGCTGCTCGGCGCACTGGCCGGACTCACCTCCGCCGTTCTCTTCGGCGCGAGCGTCCCCATCACCAAGCGGCTCCTCCCCGACATCGCGCCGGTGCTGCTCGCGGGCCTGCTGTACCTCGGAGGCGGGCTGGCCGTGGGCACGGTCAGGGTCCTCGCGCGCCGTCGCATCGTGGAGGCGAGCCTCGGCCGGGCCGACCTGCCCAGGGTCCTGGCCATCGTCCTCCTCGGCGGAGTGGTCGGCCCCCTCGCGCTGGTGAACGGGCTGCGGAGCGTCTCCGGGGTGAGCGGTGCGCTCCTCCTCAACCTGGAGGGGCCGCTCACGGTGCTGATCGCCCTCACGGCGTTTGGCGAGCACCTCGGCAGGCGTGCCGTCCTCGGCGCCTGGCTGGTCTTCGCCGGAGCGTGCCTCCTCGTCCTTCCCGGAGCGGCGCCCGCGGGGGCGACGCAGCTCGGGGGCGTCCTGCTGCTGGTTCTGGCCTGCGCCGCCTGGGCGCTGGACAACAACCTCACCCAGGGGCTGGCGGGAAAGGACCCGTGGCAGGTGGTCATCGCCAAGACGCTGGGCGCGGGCACGGGCCTGGTGACGCTCGGGCTGATCCTCGGCGATCCGGCCCCCACCGGCCGGGTTCTCCTCGCCGCGCTCACGCTCGGAGCGTTGTCCTACGGCGCCAGCGTCCTGCTCGACGCGTTCGCACTGCGGCTGCTGGGCGCCGCGCGGGAGGCGGCCTTCTTCGCCACCGCCCCGTTTGCCGGCGCGCTCCTCTCCGTGCCGGTGCTCGGTGAACGGCTCGGCGCGTTCCAGCTTGGCGCGGGAGCGGTGATGATCTTCGGGGTCGCGTTGCTCGTCCGGGAGCGGCACGGACACGAGCACACCCACGAGCCGCTGGAGCACAGCCACCGCCACGTCCACGACGCGCACCACCAGCACCCGCATCCGGAGGGCGTGGACTCCACGGGCCCGCACGCGCATCCGCACCGCCACGCACCGCTGACCCACGCCCACGCCCACGTGTCCGACGCGCACCACCGGCACGCGCACTGACCTTCCCCGGGTGCCGGCCCGGCGACCGACGTCCCGGGGCGGATGCGGTCTGCACGGGACCCGTCACGTCCCGTCGCGGAAGGGTGGCGCCGCGGTCGCGGGATCGGCAGATTCGGCCTCCCAGGCGAGGACAGGACGTGAGCGACCGGTTCGAGGCGGACGTGCGGCGGATGCAGCGGGCCCTGGCGGCCGAGGACGACCGCCGTGCGCGACGGCAGTCCCGGCGCGAGCGACGTGCCGCCCGGCGCGGCGCGCGCCTCCGGAAGCCACGGAGCGGCGCGGGGCTCCTCATCGGGGCGGTGGTGCTGACGGTGACCGTGGTCGAGGGTGCGCCGTTCTGGCTCCTCTTCATCGCCCTGTGGATGCTCTTCGAGGGGACCCGGCGCCTGATCGGCCGGCGCGGTCCGGAGGTGGAGGCGGAAGCCGTCCGGGACGAGACGACGGAAGCCGTCCGGGACGAGACCGGGGTCGATGCCCGGCTGGCCCGGGTGGACGAGCTGTGCGACCAGCTTCTCGCGGACATCCAGAGCGCCCCCCCGCTGCTCCGGCAGATCGTCCAGCGTCCGGAGGAGGCGGTGCAGGCCCTCCGTGAGGGCGTGCACGCGCTCGAGAGGAGGGAGCGGGAGATCCGCGCGCTCGCCCGGCCCGAGGACGATGCGCGGCTCCAGGCCGAGCGGGAGTCGCTGCAGCGCCGTCTCACCGCGGAGCAGGATGCAGTCACCCGGCAGCGGCTCGGGCAGGCCCTGGAGGCCCTCGACCAGCAGCGCAGCCAGCGCGCGTCGCTCCTGACCGCGGCCGCGCGCCTCGAGGCCGAGCGCACGCGGCTCCTCTACACGCTGGAGGGCCTGCACACCCAGGTGCTCGCGGTCCGCTCCACCGCCGAGGCCGGCCAGGAGCAGGCAGCGGCGGAACGTCTTCGGGAGAGCCTGGACACGCTCTCCAGCGAGGTCTCCGCCGTGGCGGGAGCCCTCGAGTCGGTTCAGGCGGTGGACGCGGGCGCGGTGGCCACGCCCGAGCCCCGCCTCCCCGACGCACGGGTCCCGGAGCGCGGATGACCTCGCCGGGGTCGCCGTCGCTCCCGGGCGCGGCTGCCCGGCGGACCGACGCGCGGCCCCGGGGCGAGCCTCCGGGCTCGGATCGTCCGGCGTTCGTCCCCACCGAGCCGTTCCGACCGGCCTGGGGCGCCGCCGGGCCGCAGCGCCAGACGCTCCTCGCGCACCTGGTCCGCCGCCCGCGCCCCCCGTCGCTCCGCCGTGAGCGCGTGGACACGCACGACGGGGACTTCCTCGACCTCGACTGGCTGGATGCGGCGAAGGAGGTCCCGCACGTCCTGGTGCTGCACGGCCTGGAGGGAAGTCCTCACTCCGGCTACGTGCGGGCAACGCTCAACGAGATCGCCCGGCGCGGATGGGGTGCGGTGGCCATGGCCTGGCGGAGCTGCAGCGGCGAGCCGAACCGCGCCCTCCGCTCCTACTGCTCGGGGGAGACCGAGGATCCCCGCTTCGTGTGCGCCCGGGTTCGCGACGCCGGAGTCGGCGGTCCGCTCTTCGCCATCGGGTACTCGCTGGGTGCAAACGCGCTGCTGAAGCTCCTGGCCGAGACGGGGGAGGAGGCGCCGGTGGATGCGGCGGTCGCGGTGAGCACGCCCTTCGATCTCGCCGCCTGTGCGCGGGCGCTCGATGCTCCGTGGGGCAGCGGGGCGCTCTATCGACGGGTGTTCCTCCGCACGCTGCGGCGGAAGGCGGTGGGGAAGCTGCGCGAGCATCCGGCCTGCGGGCTCTCGCCTACGGCGGTGCGTCGCGCGCGGACGCTCCACGCCTACGACGACGCCTTCACCGCCCCCAGCAACGGGTATCGCGACGCCGACGACTACTACGCCCGCGCCTCCTCCGGACCTCTGCTCGACCGCATCCGCCGCCCGGTGCTCTGCATCAGCGCGGAGGACGATCCGATGATCCCCGCCGAGACGCTGCCCGCGTCCATCCCCAACCCCTCGGTGCAGCTGCTTCGCACCCGGCACGGGGGCCACGTGGGATTCCTCGCCGGCAGCCTGCTGCGCCCGCGGTTCTGGGCCGAGGCGCAGGCCGTGGAGTTCCTGGCCCAGCTCGCGAGCACCTGACCGGACCGGGTCGCCGACACGACACCGAAGGTGTCTGACACCTTCGGTGTCGTGTGGACTTGACGTCGAGGTGTCAAGCACCTTCGCAGGGCACCTTCGCAGGCCTTCAATCGCTGTCTCGAGTGTCGCCTGGAACCGTTCGGTTGGCCGGTTCGTCGCCCGGTGCCAGGGCGGGCGTCCGCTCGGGGCGGCTCGCGCGGAGGTGGCTGTCGCACGAAACCCCTCGACCTACCTTGAGCAGGAGGAATGAGAGTCCAGCTCGCCACCGCATTCGCCTTGCTGCTGACCGTCGGCTGCGCTCATACGAGTGACACGGACAAGAGCGCGGACGCCAAGGACGGCACAGCGCCGCAGTCGAGCGACGCGGCGGTGCGCTCGAGGAAGGTGAC
>DASROG010000416.1:0-2546 GCA_035646995.1 Myxococcaceae bacterium | reverse complement strand
CGTCCAGGTTTCCCGCGATGGGAAGGACCCCATGGAGCTGTGGGTGGACACCAAGCTCGTCTCCGCGGGCGATCTGGAGAAGGCCTTCGCCGGCGCCGACCAGCGTGGCGGTGGCTGGTGGAAGGCGCTGAAGGAGGCCGGGGTGCCAGGCATCCCCCTGAGGGTCGTCACCAAGAACGACCGGGGCGGCGGCGGGATGACCTGGGAGGCCACCTCGGTGAAGGCCCAGTCCGTCCCCGATTCGGCGTTCAAGGTGCCGGCGGGCTTCACCGAGGCGAAGAGCGGCGGCGTCGGTGGCACGATGAGCCCCCAGCAGCCGCAGCAGATGCGCAATCAGATGATGGAGCGGCTCACCCCCGAGCAGCGCAAGCAGGTCGAGGAGATGATGAAGCAGCAGGGAAGCGGGAACCAGTAGCGCCCGGACCCGCGTGACCGGCGGGTCAGTCCTCGGCGCCCGCCGCTTCCTTGAACGCGTCCAGCACCGCCTGCGAGCCGCGGTCGAGGTACTTGCCCTTCCGCACCAGCAGCCCGATGGGCCGGGTGAAGGTGCCGTCGGCGAACGGCCGCGCCACCAGCGTTCCCTGGGCCAGCTCGTGGGCCACGGTGGCCGCGGGCAGGATGGAGACCCCCACGCCCATCTCCACGGCGCGCTTGATGGTCTCCACGTTGTCGATCTCCATCACCGGCTCCAGCTCCACGCCCTTCTCGCGGAAGATCCGGTCCAGCGCCTTCCGGGTGGGCGCCTCGCGGTCGAAGGCGATGAACGGGGTGTCGGCCAGCGCGGTGAGCGAGACCCTGGACTTGCTCGCCAGCGGGTGGTTGGGCGCGCACACCAGCGCCAGCCGGTCGTCCCGGAAGGCGACGATGTCCACGCCGGCCCGGGGCTGGGGGTAGGCGACGACGCCGATCTCCGCCGCGCCGAGGATGACGTCGTCGTAGACCTGATCGCTGCGGCGATAGATGAGCCGCATGTTCACCTTGGGGTGAGTCTTCAGAAGGCGCTTCTGGATGTTCTGCAGCTCGTGGAGGCCCACCGAGTAGATGGTGGAGACGGTGCAGGTGCCCACCACCTCCGCCGACTGCTCGCGAATCTCCTGCTCCACCTCGCCGAAGCGGGAGAGGATCTCCTTGCAGCCGCGGAAGAGGCGCTCACCTGCGGGCGTGGGCGTGACCTGCCGGGCGCTCCGGCTGAGGAGCTTCTGCTCGTACCGGTTCTCCAGCGCGCGGATCTGCTGGCTGACCGCGGACTGGGTGACGTGATTGAGCTGGGCGGCGCGCGAGAAGGAGCCAGTCTCGACGACGTCGCAGAACATCTTCAGCGACTCGAGTTGCATGAGGCACCCTCATTCGGAGTACGGCCGGTATTAGCGTCCGTGGGTTCTTCGTGCAACCGTTCCTAAGAGCCGCTCAAGCAGACTCACCCGAATCGACCGGGAGTGCGGCTCCGGTGAGGCCGCCTGCTGCCGGCGATGAGAGGTACAGCACCAGCGCCGCCACCTCCTCCGGGCGCACCGGGCGGCCCATCGGGTTGCTGGCCAGGATGGCCTCGCGGGCCTGCTCCCGGCTGCGGCCGGTCTTGTCGACCACCGCGTCCAGCGCCCGGCTGAACATGTCGGTCTCGGTCCAGCCGGGGCAGACCACGTTGACGGTCACGTTCCGCTTCCCCCACTCCACCGCGAGCGCGCGAGTGAGGCCGAGCAGCGCGTGCTTGCTCGCGCAGTACGCCGACGTGTAGCGAATGCCCTTGAGGGAGGCGATGGAGCCGATGTTGACCACCCGGCCGCCGCCCGCCTCCGCCATCCGCGGGATGAGCGCGCGGCAGAGGACGTACGGGGCCACCGCGTTGACCTGCATCACCCGCCGGAGGTCGTCGGTGCGGGTCCTCTGCAGGGGAGCGGAGAGGGAGATCCCGGCGTTGTTCACCAGCACCGCCGGGACGGGCTCGGCCCCGGCCAGCGCGTCCGCCGCCGCCTCGAGCTGGGCGGGATCGGACAGGTCGCAGGCCATCGGCCGGATGCGCTCAGCGAGGTCTCCGGCCTCCCGACGGAGCCCGTCCAGGCTCTCGGTGGTCCGGGCCACCGCGACGACGGGCCACCCTGCGCGGAGGAAGGCGAGGGCGGTCGATCTTCCGATCCCCCGGTTCGCTCCGGTCACCACCGCGCCCCGCTGATGGAACTCGCTCATCGTGCCGGGCACCCTAGCCGGAGCGCACCCCGCCCGGGAGCGTGGCAGAGTCCGCACGAGCCATGCTGCAGAGCCAGACACGGAGGCGGGTCCGGCGATTCCAGGCGGTGAGCCACGCGCTCGCCGGCTTGAACCTCGCCTACCTGGCGCTGAGCGAGGAACAGGGCGGCGGCGCGATCCCCTGGGTGGCGGGGATCGCGGCGGTGCTGCTCCTTGGCCTGGTGGGCTGGGAGCGTCTTCAGCCCGGCGCCCAGCCCCCGAGCGTGGAGATCGCCGCCGAGCTGCTGGGCATGGTGGTGCTGGTGACGGAAGGGCTGGAGAAGCTGCACCTGGGGAAGCGCTATCTCCCCTTCGCCTACTTC
>DASROG010000415.1:0-8143 GCA_035646995.1 Myxococcaceae bacterium | reverse complement strand
CTCCAGAGCCGGGCGGGAGGGGTGCGTCATGCGCGCGCCTGAGCTCCGTCGAGTGACGCTCCCCTCCGGAATCACCCTGGAGGTGGCCGAGGCTGGACGGGGACCGGCGGTCCTCTTCCTCCATGGCATCACTGACTCCTGGCGCTCGTTCGAGCCCATCCTCCCGCTGCTCCCGGAGGACCTGCACGTGGTCGTGCCCAGCCAGCGCGGACATGGCGGGTCCGACAAGCCTCCCGGCGGATACACCATCGATCACCTCGCCGGGGACGCGGCCGCGCTCCTCGAGGCCCTCGGAATCGAACGGGCCACGGTGGTGGGCCACTCGATGGGAAGTCAGGTCGCCCAGACCCTCGCCGCCGCGCATCCGGAGCGGGTCGAGCGCCTCGTGCTCATCGGCTCGGCGACCTCCTTCGTCACCCCGGAGCTGCGGGAATTCGTCGGCGTCCTGGACCAGCTCCGGGATCCGGTTCCGACCGAGGTCGCCCGCGACTTCCAGGTGAGCACGATTCACAAGCCCATTCCGGAGGAGCTCCTCGCCGCCTTCGTGAGCGAGAGCCTGAAGGTCCCGGCTCATGTCTGGCAGCAGGCCATGAGAGGCGTGCTCCAGTTCCACTCCATGCCGTTCCTCTCCCGCCTGAGAATGCCGAGCCTCATCGTCTGGGGGGATCACGACGCGATCGTCTCCCGGAGCGAGCAGGAGTCGCTCCGGCAGGGGATCCGGGGTTCGACCCTTCGCGTCTTCGACGACACCGGGCACGCGGTGCACTGGGAGCGGCCGGAGCGGTTCGTCGACGAGCTCCTGACCTTCCTCAGGAAGAAGGGTCCAGCAGCCCGCGGAGAAATGCCCTCGCCTCGGTGACGTTGCGGACGCGGAGCTCCGCCCGGCTCGCCGCTGGACCGACGTGGATGGAGATCGAGCCGGGCGGCACCGCGGCGAAGAGGTCCTCGTCGGTCCGGTCGTCGCCGAGGGCGGCCACCAGGGTGCCCCGGGGGGCGTGGGCGACCACCGCCTGTACCACCTGGCCCTTGTTGACCCCCTGGGGGCGGATCTCCACCACGTGGTCGCCGGTGAGCACCTCCGCCGGCGCATTGGAGAGCAGCGTCGCCAGATGGAGGAGGAGGTCTCCGGCCTGCGCAGCGCCGAACTCGGGGTCCGCGGCGCGATGGTGCCAGGCCAGACCGGCGGTCTTCTCCTCCACCAGCGCCCCGGGCGTCCGCGCCGCGTACTCCTCGAGGATGCTCCGGACCTGGGGGAGCCAGCTACTCGGGTCGATGATGGCCCCGTGCCAGTGCCCGCCGGGCATACGCGACCAGTAGCCGTGCTCGGCGTGGAGCCCGATGGGGAGCGCTCCCAGCCACCGCTCCAGGGTGTCGCGCCGGCGTCCGCTCACCACGTGCACCACGTAGCGCCGGGCCAGCGCCTCGAGCAGCGCGAGCAGCCCGGAGTCGGGCACCGCCAAGTCCGGGGTGGGCGCGAACTCGACCATCGTTCCGTCGTAGTCGATGAGCAGCGTCGCCGAGGGTGCGGCCCGGATCCGCGCCTGCGCCGCCGCCAGTGCGGAGGGAGTCGAGGGCCGGAGCGCGTGCGGTGGCTCGAGGTCCGAGCCCAGCCGGTCGAGGAACTCGCGGGACCACCGGTGCACGTCGTAGGTCTCCACCCGCGCGCGCAGGGCGGTCATCCGGATGTGCCGCTCCTCCGCCGGCATCTGGAGCGCCCGCCACAGGGCCTCGGCGGTCCCGTCCACGTCGTAGGGGTTCACCAGGAGGGCCTCGGCGAGCTCGGCCGCGGCGCCGGTGAACTCGGAGAGGACCAGCACCCCATCGCCGTCGGTGCGGGCGGCGATGAACTCCTTGGCCACCAGGTTCATCCCGTCGCGGATGGGGGTGACCACCAGCACGTCGGCGGCGCGGTACAGCGCCGTGACCTCCGGGGGCGAGAGGCCGCGGGCCAGGTACCGCACCGGGGACCAGTTGGGGGTCGCGAACCGTCCGTTGATTCGCCCGACCAGCGCGTCCACCGTCTCGCGCACGCCCTGGTAGGCCCCCACCCCGGTGCGCGAGGGCACCGCCACCTGAACCAGCCGCACGTGTTCGCAGAGCTCGGGATGGCGGAGCAGCAGCTGCTCGTAGGCCAGCAGCCGCCGTGGGATACCCTTGGTGTAGTCGAGCCGGTCGATACCCACCAGCAGCCGCTGCGAGCCGGCGCGGAGGGTCTTCATCTCCTCCACCACTCCGGGGTCTCCGGCCAGCTCCCTCCAGGATGCGGCGTCCACGCCCATCGGGAACACGCCCAGCCGCACCTCGCGCCCGCGCCACGGGATGCGGTCCACGTCGGTCCAGGCGCCGGTGGTCCGGAGGACCGAGGAGGAGAAGTGCCGCACGTAGGCGGCGGTGTGGAAGCCGAGGACGTCTGCGCCGAGCAGGCCTTCGAGAATCTGCTCGCGCTGGGGGAGGGTGCGGAAGGTCTCCGACGAGGGGAACGGGATGTGGAGGAAGAAGCCGATCCGCGCCTCGGGGAGGCGGGTGCGGATCAGCGCCGGGACCCGCATCAGCTGGTAGTCCTGGACCCAGACCAGGTCACCGGGCTGGTGGTGCGCGATGACGGCCTCGGCGAACCGCCGGTTCACCCGCTCGTACTCCTCGAACCCCTCGATCTCCAGCGGCAGCTCGCTGGCGAAGTAGTGGAAGAGAGGCCAGAGCACGCCGTTGGAGTACGCCTCGTAGTACCGGTGCACCTCCTCACGGGTGAGAGCCACCTGAACGAGCCGCATCGCCTCGAGCTTCGCGGCCAGCTCCGGCCCGTCCTTCTCCGGGAGCGGATCCATGAGCCCCGGCCAGCCGATCCACAGCCCGCCGGAGCGCTCGTGCGGCCCCCGGAGCCCGGTCGCCACCCCCCCGACGCTCGGCTGTACCTCCACCCCGTCCGCGTCCGCGCGGACCGTCACCGGGAGCCGGTTGGAGACGATGAGAACGCGGGACACTCTGCTCGGGGTTGTACCGGCAGATGGGGACAGCGGCACAGCTCCGCACGAGAAGTGCGCAATTTGGAACGAGAGGCTGCGCTCGAGCGGTGGACCGGTTACAGCGGCCGGCCATGCACGGGGCTCCCTGGGAACTGTTCGACGCGACGACGTTCGCCACCTACCTGGGCGCGGCGGCGGCGCTGGTGGTCGCGCCCGGACCGGGTCAGGCGCTGGTGATGGCCCGGACCCTCCAGGGCGGTGTGCGCGCAGGACTGCTCACCAGCGTCGGGCTGAACCTGGGCACGGTGGTGCACACCGTGGCCGCCGCGCTCGGGCTCTCGGCGCTGCTGCTGGCCTCGGCCACCGCCTTCACCGTGGTGAAGCTGGTCGGCGCGGTGTACCTGGTGGTGCTCGGGGCACGGATGATCGCCGGGACCTTCGGCGAGCGCCCGGTGACCGCGCCCGAGCGGCCGGTGCCGGACGTGTCGCGCCTGCCCAGCTCGCGCCTGCTGGCGCACGGCGCGCTCACCGGGGTGCTCAATCCGAAGGTGGCGGTGTTCTTCCTCGCCTTCCTCCCCCAGTTCGTCCATCCGGAGCGGGGCGGGGTCTTCGTCCAGTTCGCGGTGCTGGGGCTGGTGCTGGCCACGCTCGGGGTGATCGGCGACTCGATCGTTGCGCTCGTCGCCGCACGCACGGGCCGGAGGATGGCCGCGGGCGCCTGGCGGGAGCGACTCACCGGGGGGGTGCTCGTCGCGCTCGGCGTCAGGCTCGCGCTCGTCCGCCGATAGGAATCCGCCGCCAGCGTTCGCTCAGGGCGAGACGGCGACCGGCATCAGGTTGTCCTCGGGGATGCGGTCGATCAGCTCGTTGAGCGGATCCACGCCCGCCCGGGCGGGAAGCTGGTCGGTCACCAGGGTGATGGTGGAGCGAGGTCCGACGATCCGCCGCGGCTCGAGCACCAGGGCGTTCCCCTTCGCGTCCAGCACTCCCACCGGGATCCAGTCGTGCACCGGGACCTCGTGCTCCACGCCCAGCGCGTCGGCCTGCACCTTGCGGGCGTCCAGCTCCAGGGTGACGTCGTACTTGCCGTCGGGACGCTGTCTGGCGTTCGCCGATACCACCCGGTTCTCGTAGAGGGTGATCTGCTCGAACTGGTCGGTCAGGTAGTACTGCAACCGCTCGGGGGTGTGACGGCGGAGCGCGGCGAGCAGCACCCGCGAGGTCGGGTAGGGCGGGCCCTTGTTTCCGTAGGCCTCCACCACCTCGCGGAGCGCCCGGTTCACCGCCTCCTCACCGATGAGGTCCTGGAGCGCGTACATGACCAGGCTCCCCTTCGAGTAGTGGATGTAGCCCTGGTCCTCGACGCGCAGGAGCGGTAGCTCCTTCTTCTTCTCTCCACTGCGTCCGGAGAGGTAGCGGTCCAGCTCGTAGCGCAGGAAGCGGCGCATGACCGGCGGTCCGTAGGCGTGCTTCATCACCATCAGCGCCGAGTACTGGGCGAGGGTCTCCACCAGCACCGTCATGCCCTGCGCGTCTGCGCTGAGGACCTGATGTCCCCACCAGTGGTGCGCCACCTCGTGCGCCGTCACGTAGAGCGGATAGTCGATGGCGTCGGGCCGGCCCTTCTCCACCTGTGCGATGAAGCCGATGGACTCGGAGAAGGGAATGGTGCTGGAGAAGGACTCGGCGAAGGTGGCGTAGCCGGGGAACTCCACGATGCGCAGCACCGGGTGCTGGTACGGCCCGAAGGCGCGGGTGAAGTACTCGAGCGAATCCTTCATTCCCCGGCGCATGCTCGCCAGGTCGTAGCTGTGGTCCGGGTGGTGGGCGATCTCCAGGGCCACGTCGTTCCACCGATCGTGCTCCACCACGTACCGCGCGGAGAGGAACGCCAGGTAGTGGAAGATCGGCCGCCGCTCGACGAAGTGGAAGTATCGGCGGCCCCCCTCGGTCCACTCCCGGTCGAGCGTGCCGGGGGCGACGACTCGCTGGTCCGCGCTGGTGCTCACCGTGGCCTCGAACTGGATCCGATCCGCGTCGTGGGAGATGTAGTTGCTGGCCGGCGCCGCCGGGTCGTCCAGGTCCAGCGCACGTTCCCGGGGACCGAGGCCATGCTTGCGCCGGACCTCGTCGTCGTTCAGCTCCTTCTGCGCGAGGTAGCCCAGGCCGGGAAGGTACTCGCCGTCGATGAAGGTGCCGTTCGCGACGATGCGAGTGTCGCTGCCCTCGTTCTCGAAGCCTGGATTGAGGTAGCTGATGCGGTAGGCCAGCTCGGTGGTGCCCCCGGGGGCAAGCGGCTGCCGCAGCCGGTAAGCGTGCACCCCGGTCTCGGCGTCGGAGAGCAGGGTCTCCTGGCCACCAGGGAGCTGGATGTCGCGGACCGTGGCCCGCGGGCTCAGGCGCACCACGACCTGATCGAGCGGCTTCTCGGTGCGGTTGACGAGGGTGTTCACCCCGTCGATCTCCACCCGCCGCTCGGCGGGGAAGATGTCGACCCGGTTCTTCACGGCGGTGATCTTGGGCTGGGGGAGCGCGCCGAAGCGCTCCTTGTACCGCTTCTCGTACTGCGCCTGAGCCTCCTCGCGCGAGAAGCGGGTGCGATAGGTGTTCCGGACGTTGGTGTTCCAGAAGATGAAGGTTCCCGCGCCGGCGGCCACGGCCAGCGCCGCCCCGAGCAGGGCTCCGGAGCGCCGGTCCAGCCGTGCGCGCGCCTGCTCCCGCCGCTCGCGGAGGGTCTGCGGGGTTCCCCGGACCCAGAAGAGGTGGGCCACCACGGCCAGCGCCAGCGCCACCGCCACCCAGTAGAGCTCGAACCAGAGCAGTGGGGCGACGAAGTGCCCGTACCCGTTCATGTCCGAGTACGGGTGTGCGGGCACGGACGCGTAGCGGAGGAGGTGGTGCTCGATGCCCATCAGCGGGAGGAGCAGCGAGAGCGCGAGGAACACCACCATCGCGAAGTGGCCGACGTACTTCTGGTCGACCAGCACGTGCACCAGGATCGCCAGTGCGCAGAGGCAGGCGAAGAGCACGAAGGAGACGCCGTAGAGGGAGCGGAAATAGAGGCCGAGCTCGAAGTGGAAGTACCCCTTCGCCGCCTGGATGGTCACGCCGGCGGCGACGACCACCGCGAGCAGGATGGCCACGATGCCCAGCAGCGCGGTGAGCTTGGAGGCCATCACCGCCCACCCCGGAGTGGGAAGCGCGTCGTAGATCTGGGCCATCCCCGCGTCCCGCTCGCGCCAGACCAGCTCGCCGGCGTAGAGGGTGAGCACCACCAGGATGAAGATGGCGAAGGAGCCGGAGACCACGGTGATGACCTGCCGGGTCACCGGATAGGTGGGGGTCCCGTAGAGCTTGCCGATGGCCGGAGCGGTGGAGGCGATGAACAGCACCCCGGCCAGGACGATGACCCCGAAGAAGACGCTCTTGACCGTCTCCCGCAGCTGGAGCCCGACCAGACCGGCGAACACCCCGCGGGAGGCGCGCGGCGAGAAGTCCAGCCTGGCACGGGGGACCTCCACCCGGGTGCGGTCCTCGAGGGGAGCCTCCGCGGCGCGGGGGGCGGAGGCGACGGGCGTGGAGAAGGAGAACCGTCGGTAGGTGAAGCCGAAGATCGCCAGGGCGAAGGTGGTCCAGAGCAGCCGGTTCCAGAGGAAGTCGCCCCGAAGGCCCAGGAGCCGGGTGTTCTTCTCCGAGATGGACCAGTAGTGGGTCACGCTGTCGATGGCCATGAGCCCGAACGGGTCCACCAGCGCGGCCAGGGTCCTTCGCTCCACATCACCGGTCAGGTTGACGCCGATGAAGTAGCCCAGCAGGGCCACCACCGCGCCCACGTAGACCGGGAGCATTCGCCGGGTGAGCACCGCCAGGGCGAAGAACACCGAGGCCATCAACAAGAGATCCGGGAGGACCACCAGGAGGTACGGGACCGCATACGCCGCGAACCGCTGCGGCCCCACCCGGGCGGGGGGCATCCAGGGAAGCTTCGTCGCCAGCCAGGCGCCGAGCCCGATGGCCAGGGAGAGGAGGAGCAGCACCACGAGCGCGCCGAGGAATCGCCCGCCCAGGTACTGGGCGCGGGTGATGGGCCGGGTGAACAGCAGCGGGGTGACGTTGGCGTCGACGTCCTGGTGGGTGGCGCGACCGGCGATGGCGGCGTTGATCACCACCGTGAAGCTGGCGATCAGAGTCATCAGCATCGCCAGCGACCAGGGCGAGTTGATGTTCACCTTTCCGCCGGTGCCGAAGTCCACCGTGGCGTTGGGGATGGCGCCGCCCGCGGCGAGGATGAAGAACGCGGCCAGGACCAGGAACACCGCGAAGTAGACGTAGGTGGAGACGCGGTGCAGCCGCTGTCGTACCTCGAAGCCGGCGATGGCCAGGAGCATTGTCAGGCCGCCCGCGACTGGACGTCCGCCCCGCGCCGGACGGCGAAGTAGACGTCCTCCAGCTCGGGCTCGGCCGGCACGAATCCGCCTCCCGGGGTCGCGTCGGCCAGCACCCGGACTCGCGTCCTTCCGGCGACCAGACGGGTGGAGACCAGGGCCAGCGACTCGGAGACCTTCGCCACCTCGGCCTTTTCCACCGTGCGCTCCCAGAGCCGGCCCCGGAGCCCGGCCACGGCCTCGGCGGGCTGCTGCACCAGCCTCAGCTCGCCCTGGTGCATGATCGCCATGCGGCTACAGAGGTCGGAGACGTCGCTCACGATGTGCGTCGAGAGCAGGACGATGACGCTCTCGCTGATCTCGGAGAGCAGATCGTGGAACCGCACCCGCTCCTCGGGATCCAGGCCGGCGGTGGGCTCGTCGACGATGAGCAGGCGCGGGTCGCCGATCAGCGCCTGGGCGATGCCGAACCGCTGCTTCATGCCGCCGGAGAACGTGCCCAGCGCGCGGTTCCGGGCCTCCCAGAGGTTGGTCCGGTGGAGCAGCGCCTCCACCGTCTCTCGCCGGAGCGCTCGGTCCGCCAGCCCCTTCAGACGGCCGAGGTGGTCCAGGAGATCGACGGCCTTGACCTTCGGATAGACGCCGAACTCCTGAGGGAGGTACCCGAGGAGCTTCCGGATCGCCTGCTTGTCGCGGAGCAGGTCGATGTCGCCGAGGCGGACCGAGCCGGTGTCGGGATCCTGGAGAGTGGCCAGGGTGCGCATCAGGGTCGACTTCCCCGCCCCGTTCGGGCCC
>DASROG010000414.1:0-9593 GCA_035646995.1 Myxococcaceae bacterium | reverse complement strand
CGCGTTGACCGAGCTGCGGCGGCTTCGCGGGCGGCAGCCCGGCGACGTGGCGCTCGGAACCCAGGAGGCGGATCTCCTGGTGGCGCTCCGGCGGATGGACGAGGCGACTCAGGTGCTCCGGGCGCTCACCGCGCTCCGTCCGCGCGACCCGTCTCTCTGGAAGCGGCTGGGGGACACGCTCGCCCTGGGCAAGCACGATGCCGAGGCGATCGCTGCCCGCGAGCAGGCGCTGGTTCTGGACGGCTCGGACCTGGCCCTGCGCCGGACGGTGGAGCGCGCGCGGACCGGGAAGGAGATCCTCGCCAACTTCGCCATCGACGGCCGCAAGGCGCTGAGGGCCTTCGACGCGCGGGGGAGCAACGTCGAGGGCTCGAGCGTGCTCGTGGTGGATGCGGCCGCGACGCGCGCCTTCGCCGACGGGTCGATGGTGGACCGGGTCCACACGGTGGAGAAGGTGCTCGACCAGAGCGCGGTGGCCCGGGTGGCCGAGGTGCAGGTTCCCCAGGGCGCGCAGGTCCTCGCGCTGCGGACCCTGAAGGCGGACGGAACGGTGCTCGAGCCCGAGAGCCTGGACAAGGACACGGTGAGCCTGCCGGGGGTGGGCGTCGGCGACGCGGTGGAGCTCGAGTACCTCCTGGCCCACCCGACGAGGCGCGCGGCGAGCCCGGGCTGGACCGCCGGTGCCTTCTACTTCCAGGTGGGCGGGGTGGCCGATGACTGGGCCACCTACGCGGTCGTGGCTCCCCGCGGCTCGGGCATGGTCGTGGACGCGCACAACATGCCCGCCCCGGCGATCAAGACCGAACGAGGGCTGGACGTGCTCCGGGCGGAGATCCGCGGCGCGCCCCCGCTGGTCCCCGAGCCCAACGCTCCGCCGTCGGGGACAGAGCAGCTGCCTTTCCTCATCGTCGGAGCGGGCGACACCGGCGCGGGCGGCCTGCTCACCGCCACCGGCGACGCGCTCAGTGCCCGGGCACAGCGTACCTTCGAGGTCGAGGCGTTCGCCCGCGCAGCGGCGGCCGGGAAGTCCGGGCTCGATGCCGTGCGCGCGGTGCACGCGGCGGTGATGGACCGCATCTCCGGGCGCGACGCGGGGCTGGGCCTCACCGCGGCGAGCACCCTGGCCCAGGAGCGTGGAAGCCGGCTGTGGCTGCTCAAGGCGGCGCTGGAGGCCGAGGGCTTCCCGGCGCGGGTGGCGATGGTGCGGACCTTCGCCACCGACCCGAACCCCTACCGGTTCCCCAACGAGATGCTCTTCCCTTACGCCTGCCTGCGGGTGGAGGTGGCGGGACGCGAGCCGGTGTGGCTGGACACGGTGATTCGCTACGGACCCTTCGGGCTGCTGCCGGAGCAGGCGGCGAACGGACGGGAGGCGTACCTCCTGCCCGAGCCCGGGCGCCCGTTGGTGGCGCTGAAGACTCCGGTGCAGCCGCCGCTGGGCGGACGGGAGGTGAAGCTCGACCTCGCGCTGGGGGAGGACGGGACGCTGAGCGGTGACGTGCTCGAGATCTACAGCGGGTTCGAGGCGGCGCAGCTCGCGGAGACGCTCGAGGGCGTGTCCAACGAGCAGCGCGATCAGGCGCTGCAGCAGGCCCTATCCCGGTACTTCGGTGGTGCCGAGCTGTCGAACCTGCGGCTCGACGTGAAGCGGGCGGTGGGCGCGCCGCTGTCCCTGCGCTACCACTTCGTCGCGCCCCGCTTCGCGCGGGTGGAGGACGCCCGGATGACGCTCGGTCCGCTCACCTACCCGGCGCAGGTGGGGCGCCGGTACGTGACGGTCGGAACGCGCCGCTCGCCGCTGTTCATCGACTCCACCGAGCAGAACGTGAGCCACGTGGCGCTGCGCCTTCCCAGGGGCTGGCACATCGACGATCCGCTGAAAGGCGGAAAGCTGGAGAGCCCGTTCGGGCTCTTCACCCGCGACGAGCAGGAGGGCGAGGTGTTCCAGGTCGAGGAGCGCTACCGCCTGGACATGGCGCGGATCCCGGTGAACCAGTACGAGGCGTTCGCCGGATTTGCCGGGCAGGTGGACCTCCTGCAGACGCGCGACCTGGTCGCGGTGAAGCCGGGACCGCTGAAGAACCCGGCGGGCCGCACCGAGCGCTGAGCGCGCACCGTCAGGCCCGTTCGGGGACCGCCGGGGAACGCCGCAGGAGCGCGTCGAGGCTCCAGGGGCCCGGCCCGGCGGACGAGATGTAGAGCCAGACGAAGCAGAAGAGGACGGCGGGGTGTCCTCCGTTCAGCACGGGCCAGAAGCCGGACGGAGCGTGCGAATGGAAGTAAGCGATGGCCATCTCACCGGAGACGAGGAAGGCGAGGGGCCGGGTGAAAAGCCCGAGCAGCAGCAAGGTGCCGGCCACCATCTCGATGATCCCGGCGATCCCGGGCAGCGTGCTCGGCGGGACCGTGCCGCCGCCGGGCATCACCGCACCCGGCCAGGCGAGCAGCTTCGCGGTGCCGAACTGAATGAAGAGGAACGCGGTGAGGATCCGAAGGAGGCTCAGAAGCTGGGGGGCCCAGGAGCGCCACCGGGTGACGATGCTCTCGTCCGGCATGTGGAACCTCCTTGAAGAACCGGGGACCCACCCGGAGCCCGGGCGGTCTAGCAGACCCCCCTTGGACATCGCGGGGCGCAGGAAACCATCGGATCGAGAGCGGACATTTCGGAGTCGCACTCAGCGTGTCGGACACCGCTGCCGAGACGTCGGAAGCGCCGCGGGCGCCCGTGGCGAGGTGTTTGGCACCTCGAGGAGCACCAGTAACGAGGTGTTTGGCACCTCGAGGAGGCACCTCGAGGAGGCACCTCGAGGAGTAACGAGGTGTTTGGCACCTCGAGAAGGCACCTCGAGTAGGCGGCACCCTCCGAAGGCACCCTCGCCGCGTGTCATCGGACTGTGTCTCTCCCGACGGACGCTCCGTCCGGCTCTTCAGACCGTCCGCGGCCCGGGAACATCCACCCGCTGCCCGCTCGTCATCGGGGGCGGCTCGACCGGCAATCTGCCGATCCATGCCGGATTCGACTCGCCCGTCCCCGGGAGCGGTTCTCCTCGCGGCGTTCGTGGTCGCCGCCGCGGATCTGCTCGACGCGATCGTCGTCTGGGTCGTGATCTTCCAGCGGAGCACGGTGCAGCGGATCCTCCAGAGCGTCGCCGCGGGCGTGCTCGGACCGGACTCGTACCGGGGCGGGAACGCGACCGCCGCGCTCGGGCTTCTGCTTCACATCGTGATCGCGCTCGGCTGGACCCTGGGCTTCCTGGTCCTCCTCCTGCGCTGGCCACGCCTCCGCGCCTGGACCGCCAGCACACGGGGCACCGTGCTCGTCGGGCTGCTCTATGGCGCGGCCGTCTGGCTGCTGATGGACGGTGTGGTGCTTCCCCTCAGTCGGGCCCGGGTGACCCCGCCCACCGTTCCCTGGTTCTGGATCCAGCTCGCGACACACCCGTTCGTCGTCGGCCTGCCCATCGCCCTCATCCTCGGACGGAGCACCCGCCACGCCGCGGCGGTCACGCCGGCACGGCTCCAGGAGGCCGCCGGCGGGAACGGCTGAGCGTCCGTCAGATCGCGATCTCGCCGGGCTGCTCGCGCCGCGGCAGCGCGACGTAGAAGGTCGCGCCCTGGTCCGGCACTCCCACGCCCCACACCCGGCCGCCGTGGCGCTGGACGATTCGACGCACGTGGGCGAGCCCGATCCCCGTTCCCTCGAACTCGTCGGCGCGATGGAGCCGCTGGAAGACCCCGAACAGCTTGTGGGCGTACTTCATGTCGAACCCCACGCCGTTGTCGCGGACGTACACGATGTCCTCGGCCCCGGGGACGTTCACGGTGCCCACCTCGATGCGCGCCGGCCGCCGGTTGCGGGTGTACTTGAGGGCGTTGCCCAGGAGGTTCCGCAGCACGAGGAGCAACAGCGTGGGGTCGCCCTGCACCGTGGGAAGGGGATGGACCACCCACTCCACGTCGCGGCCTTCCTGCTCGTACAGCAGGCCCTCGCGGGCCGAGACGAGCACGGAGCCGAGGTTCACCGGCTCGCGCCGCAGCTCCGCCCGACTCACCCGGCTGAACGAGAGCAGGTCGTCCACCATCTGCACTGCCTCGGCGGCGGTGCTCCGGAGCATCGCCACGTAGCTCCGCTCACCCGCGTGGAGCCGCGACCCGGCGCTCTCGTCCAGCAGCCGGGTGAGGCCGCCCAGCTGCCGGAGCGGAGCCCGGAGGTCGTGGCTCACCGTGGAGGTGAAGGCCTCGAGCTCGGCGTTGACCGCCGCCAGCGCGTGGGTCCGTTCGGCGACGCGCTGCTCGAGCGAGGCGTTCAGCTCGCGGATCGCCTGCTCGCGCTCGGCCATCGCGACCACGGCGGCGTCGTGACTGCGGGCCAGTGCCAGCAGCTGGCGCCGGCTCGTGTACCCGAGCAGCAGGGCCAGCGCGCTCACACAGACCAGCGAAAGCCAGAAGAGCAGCCTTCCGGTGAGCGCGGCGTGCTCGGTGCGCTCGCGGCGGCGCGACTGCTCGTTGTCGCCGAGCGTGTCGAGCACCTCCAGCATGCTGGAGAGCCGCTGCAGGCCCTCGCCGGCCTTGAAGTGCCGGATGTAGTCCTCGCCGGATTCGAAGAGCGCGCGCTCGTGTGAGGCGTAGTCGGCCCACTCCCGGGCCATCCTCTCGACGATCTCCAGACGCGCGAGCTGCTCCCGATCCTCGCGGAGGAGGATCTGGAGTCTCAGGACCGTGTCCACCAGCTGCGCGTCGGCTCGCTCGAGCGGCCCGAGGAAGATCCGGTCTCCCGAGAGTAGATACCCGCGCAGGGCGGTCTCCCGGTCGACCAGCAGCTCGCGCAGCCGCGCCGAATGGGCGAGCACCTGGTCCGAACGCTGCGTCAGCCGCGCCTGCTGGACGAGCAGCGCCACTCCACCGCCGAGCGCCACCGCGAGCAGCGCGAGGAGGATTGCGGGGACGAGGAAGGCACGGGTGAGCAGGCGCCGGAATTCGACCGTCTCGTGCGCGAGTGGCGCGGACGCGGCGGTCGGATCGGCCACCGGCGCGAGCCGGAACGGAGGAGCAGAGGAGCCGGAGAGCCCCGGCTCGACCTCGGCCGGGGCCGGAGCCTCGGCAGCAGAGTTCGGCGCGTGCACGGGAGCGAACGAGACGTTCTTGTAGCACGCCGGTCGAGCGGGCTGGCGGGCGTGGAACTGTCGGACATTCGCGCCGCTGCACCCGCCTGCCCACCCATCGGCGCCAGCTGCACACCCACGAGCCCGCGCCCGCACGCGACTCCTCGGGATGGCCGGGGTCGCTGGCTCACCCCCCGGCTCGGCGAGATTGCCGGAGCCACCGAGCGCCGGAGCGTCCTGCGGCGGCAGGAACCGCCTCAGACCAGACGCGCGCTGATCTCCTGGTGCAGATGAGCGCCGCGCCCGGTGAGCCGGAAACGGGGTCCCACCGACTCCAGGAAGCCGTCGCGCACGAGCGCGTCGACCGCGGCGTTCCGGGGGGCGACGCCGTGCTCCGTCCAGAGCCGGCGGAGGTCGACGCCCGAGCAAAGCCGGAGCCCCAGCAGCAGACGCTCCTCGTACAGCGCCTCGGCCCCGAGCGTCTCGCGCTCCTCGTCCGGAAGACGTCCTGCCTCCACCGTCTCCAGCCAGCGGGGGGTGCTGCGCACGTTGGTGGTCCGCAGTCCACCGGCTCCGTCGCGGTGGAACCCGACCGCACCCGCCCCGAGGGCGAGCGATTCCCCACCGGTCCAGTAGAGCGCGTTGTGGCGCGAGTGGCGGCCCGGCACGGCGTGGCTGGAGATCTCGTAGCGCTCGAGCCCGGCGGCGGCGAGCACCTCGCCGACCGCATCGACCATCTCGACCACCGCCGCGTCGTCGGGCATCGCGAGGCGGCCCTGCCGGAGGCGCCGGCTGAACACCGTCTCCGCTCCCAGGTGGTCCCGATCCACGGTGAGCACGTACGACGAGACGTGCTCCGGCCCGAGCGCCGCCGCGCGGCGCGCGTCCTCCACTGCTACGGCGAGCGGCTGTCCGGGAACGCCGTGGATGAGGTCCACGGAGACGTTCTCGAAGCCCGCGTCGCGCGCCCCGCGGAACGCGCCCTCGGCATCCGACGGAGAATGGGAACGGCCGAGCATCGCCAGCACCGCCGTGTCGAAGGACTGGATGCCGAGCGAGAGCCGGTTCACCCCCGCGGAGCGGTATCCGGCGAGGCGCGCGGCATCGGCCACCTCCGGATTCGCCTCGAGCGAGATCTCGGCACCCGGGGCCAGCGGGAGCGCCCCGGCAACTCCCTGCAGGACCCGTCCCACCTCACGCGGGTCCCAGAGCGAGGGCGTTCCCCCGCCCAGGTAGATGGAATCGAGCGGTCGCTCCGTCCAGGCCGGGCGCTCCGCGAGTCGCAGGCGCAGCTCGGCCAGCACCGCGTCCGCGTAGCGTGCTCCGGGAATCGACCGCGCGATGGAGATGGTGAAGTCGCAGTACGGGCACCGCCGCAGGCAGTACGGGAAGTGCACGTACAGCCCACGCCGCGCGACCTCGAGCCCGGTGAGCGGATCCACCTCCATCGACAGACGCCTGTACACCGACCGGGTGTTCCCGGGCGACCTCTGGTGACCACCACCCGCGTGCTCGTGGCGCGGACGGGCATCCGTGCACCGCCGGGGCGGCACCGTTTCCGCCCGTCCGCGACACGGCGCCGGAGGATCAGCCGGACCGAGCGCTCGCACCCGGCTCCTGGCCGACCGCGCGACGGATCGCCGCCCGCGCGAGCAGCCGGGTCGAGTCGAGCGTGGGCAAGGGCGAGTTCGCGTCGGAGATGATCAGCGGGATCTCGGTGCACCCCAGCACCACCGCGTCACAGTCCGCGTCCTTCAGCCGTCCGATGACAGCCTGGAAGGTGCGCACCGACTCCGGCAGAAACCGGCCGTTGACCAGCTCCTCCATGATGATGCGGCTGCACTCCAGCCGGTCCGCCTCGTCCGGCCGCACCCAGGCGAGCCCGCGCGCACCGAGCTTCTCCGGATAGACGTCACTTGCCACCAGCCACCGCGTCCCGGTGAGGCCGAGCTTCCGGAAGCCCCGCTGGACGGCCTCCGCCGCGACCACCTCGGCGATGTGCATCCACGGCCGCGGCGAGCGTCCCTCGAAGAAGCGGAACGCCTGGTGGATGGTGTTGTCCGGGCAGATGAGGAAGCGCGCCCCGGTCGCGGCGAGCTTCCGGGCCGAGTCGAGCATCAGCTCGGCCACGCCCGCCCAGTCGTCCCGCGTGATACAGGCATCGTAGAGAGCGAAGGAGTGCCCGTGCAGCGAGACCTCCGGGTGCGCGTACGGGCCGAGGAGCCCGGGAGCCTCGGTGCAGAGCGTGCGGTAGCAGAGTGCGGCGCCCTCCGCCGAGCAGGCGACGATCCCGATGTGAAGAGAAGGCGCGGTCATCACCTCGGAATCCTGGCAAGAGGCGACCGGTACAGTCAGCCCTTCTTCTTCAGCTGAGCCTCGAGGCGCGCAACCTTCGATTTCAGCAGGGCAGCAGCCTCCGCGGCGTTCTCCGCAGCGACCAGCTTGGACTTCAGCTTCGCCACGTCGGCGCGGAGCTTCTCCACCTCGTCGCTGCTCGCGGCGGCCGCCTTCGCCGGTGCGCGAGGCTGGCTCTCCAGCTCGGCAACCCGGGCCGCCAGCGCCTCGCGCTCACGCTTCTCCTTCATGTACGAGGCCTGCGACTCCATCGCCTTGCGATTGGCGTCCACCAGCTCCTCGCGGACCTTCCTCAGCGCGACGGTGTCGGCCCGGAGCCTCTCGAGCTCGTCGGCGAGCTTCCGGATGGTGGCTTCCGAGCCGCCCGCGAGCTGTGCGCTCAGCTGCTCGCGCAGGGAGAGCGATTTCTGAGACTCCGCCTTCAACGAGTCCTGGAGCTTCTGCACCTGGGTCGCCACCTGCGCGGCCTGCGCCCTGGCCTTCTCCTCGCCGGACCGTGCCGCCTCGAGCTCCCGGGTCAGCGTCTGGAGCTTCTGCTCCACGCCCTTTCGCTTCTCCTCCGCGCCGCCCAGGGCCGCCTCGAGCTGCGCGGCCTGTGTGCGCTGCGATTCCAGAGCGGAGCTCGTCTCCTCGTGCGCTCCCTGGTACTCGTCCAGCTGCCGCCGCAGCTCGGCGCCCTTCGCCTCGGCCTGGGTACGCTTCTCCACCTCGGCCTGGAGCTGCCGCTCGAGCGCCTTCACCCGCTCGGTCCGGGAGTCGCTCTCCTGCTTCGCCGAGGCCTCGGACTTCTGCGCGGCATGCAGCTGTTGGGTGCGCTCGGCCAGCTTCGCTTCGAGCGTCTTCCTGGCCTGGCCTTCTCGTCCGAGCGCCTCGTCCAGCTCTGCCCGGGCCCGATGCTCCTCGGCCAGCATCTGGGACTGGAAGGCCTCGAGCTCGCCCCGGAGCGCCGCCGACTCCTCGCTGTGCGCGTGCAGCTGGTCCTGGAGCTGCGAGGCGTGCCGGGTGCTCTCCTCCAGCTGGCCCTGGAGCTCGCGCACCTTCCCCAGCTGCGCCTCGAGCGCCTGGCGCAGGCGGGGAAGATCCGCCGCCTCCTTGTCCAGATCCTCCTTCTCCGCCTTGAGCGCGGCCAGGGCGGCGCTCGCCTCGGCCAGCTCCTCGCTGGAGGCCTCGGCCATCTGCGCCGCGCTCTCCTCCAGCGCCTGGGACCGCTGGCGGGCCTCGTCCAGCTCCCCGGCGAGGTACCGGATGCGCCCCTCGAGCTCGGTGGCGCCGGTTCGTGTCTTTCCGTGCTCCTGCTCGAGCGAGGACAGCGAGTGGCGCGAGGCCTCGAGGTCCTTGCGCAGGCGGTCCGCCTCGGCGGTGAGCCGCTCGACGTCGGCGGCGGCGAAGTCCTTCTCCGTCGTCGCGCCATCACGCTCGGCCGTGAGGGTCCGCACCTCCTCGCTCGCCCGCTGGAGGTCCTGCTCGAGCCGGTCGGCGATCGCCGCCATTTCCTGGTACTGGCCGTTGACCGCCTCGAGGCTGCCCATCGCCTCGAGCTTCTCGACCTCGAGCTGGCGAGCCTTCTCCTCGGTGGTCTCGAGAGATTCCTTGACGTTTGCCAGTTCCTCGGCGAGCGCGGCGCGCGCGAGCTTCTCCTCCTCGAGTCCCGCTCTCAGCCCCGGGAGCTCGGCCTCCACCTCGGCCAGCGCGCGGGCGAGGTCCCTGCGATCGGCCTCGCTGGAGGCGAGGTGCTGCTCGAGCTGGGACGACTGAGCCTCGGCGGCATCCGCCCGGAGCCGCTCCTGCTCCAGCGCGGCCTGCAGCTGCTCGAGCCGCGCGGGCAGGTAGCGGAGCTGACCGAGCTGGGGGAGCACCTCGTCCAGCTGGGCCTTCAGTGCCACCGCCACCTCGCGGAGCCGGACTGCCTCGAGGTCCCGCTGCTCGTACACGCTGCGCGCCCGGCCGAGCGTCTCCTCCTTCAGCTTGAGGACGGCGCGGAAGTATTCGAGCTTCTCGTCCAGCGCGATGCCCCGGGGAGGCCGCGGCTCGGGAGGCTCCTGGAAGGGGTCCCCCGAGGGGCGAGGAAGCGCCGGTGGCACCTGGGCGACCGGCACCAGGCCACCGCTGCCCGCCGCAGGCTGCGGAGGCTGGGCG
>DASROG010000413.1:0-8782 GCA_035646995.1 Myxococcaceae bacterium | reverse complement strand
CCTCCCCCGGAGAAGGTCTCCATCTTCCCGCCCGACAGCCCGTGGAACACCCGCATCGACGACGCGCCGGTGGACCCGAACTCGGAGGCTTACATCGCCGAGATGGGCGCGGACGAACCGCTCACCGCCGCCTGGGATGCGGACGGCAACGGCATCCCCTACGTCGAGGTCGGGACCGACCAGCAGATGGTCCGGATCTCCTACTGGGGCTGGCCGAAGGAGAGCGACCCGGGTCCGTTCCCCATCCCCTGGGACGCCCGGCCCGACCCCTCGGCCGACCGGCACGTCATCGTCGTGGACCGCGAGCGCGGCTACCTCTACGAGCTGTTCCAGGGCTCACGGAATTCCGACGGCTCCTGGAGCGCCGCCAACGGCGCGAAGTGGAACCTCCGCTCGAGCGCCTCGCGGCCACTCCGCTGGACCTCGGCCGACGCCGCCGGCCTGGCCATCTTCCCGGGCCTGGTCCGGTGGAACGAGGTCGATTCGGGGTACATCGGCCACGCGCTCCGGTTCGTGGTGGGCCACAGCCAGAAGGGGTTCGTGTACCCGGCGACCCACGCCGCGGGAACCTGCTCGATGGGGTCAGACTGTCCGCCCATGGGCCTCCGGGTCCGGCTGAAGAAGGACGTGGACATCTCCGGCTTCAGCTGGCGGATGCAGGTCATCCTCCGGGCGCTCAAGCAGTACGGGATGTTCGTCGCCGACAACGGGGGCGGGACGAGCTTCTGGCTCTCCGGCGCCCCGGACCCCCGGTTCTCCAACGCGGAGACGCGGTCCCTCCAGGCCATCAAGGGGAGCGACTTCGAGGTGGTGAAGCACGGGCCGATCAGCCCCCAGTAGGGGCTCGGTCGGGCCAGCCGAAGCCCACCTCCGGGTAGAGCGCGTCGGCGATCCGGAGCAGGCGCGTGTCGAGGCGGCGCGCTCCCAGCGACTGGTAGAACCCGTGCGCCCGGGTGTTGGCCTCCAGCGCCCAGACCAGCACGGGGGTCAGTCGCTTGGCCGCGAGCCAGTCCATGGCGGCTCGCACCAGCGCCGCGCCGTGTCCCTGTCCCTGCTCGGCAGGGTCGACATAGATGGCCTCCACCTCTCCTCGAAACCCGATCGGATCCCCGCGGGACGGCCCGGCGGTGCAGAAGCCGATGATGCCCGGCCCGTCCACCACGTGGGTGATGCGCCGTCGGTCGGAGACCACGGCTCGCCAGCTGTCGGCGCTCCGCTCCACGTCGAGCCCATCCAGGAACGAATCCGGGAGGATTCCCCGGTAGGTCTGCTGCCAGGTGAGCACCTGGACCCGAGCGATCCCCACGACGTCCCCCGGGGTGGCCTGACGGATCTGGGGGGCGAGGACCCTCACGCGCTCTTCCGCTCCTCGGCGACGTCGCGGGAGAAGAGCGACTCCAGCTCGCGGCGGGAGCGCTCGGCGATCTCGATGAGCTTCTTCTCGTCCCGCTGGTACTGGAAGGACTCCTGGAGCATCCGCTCGTCGTGCTCCCGGAACCGATCCAGCGTGCTCCGGGCCTCGGAGTAGCTGAAGCCCAGCTGCTGAAGCACGTCCCCGGTCAGCTCCAGGCTGGAGAGGAACGTCTCCCGGATGACGTGGGTGATGCCCAGCTCCAGCAGCTGGTAGGCGTGGGCGCGGTTCCGGGCTCTGGCGAAGACGATGAGATGCGGGAAGTGCTCCTGCACCTCGCGGGCGGTGCGGAGCGAGGCCTGCACCTCGTCGATGGCGAGCACGAACACCTGCGCCTTGTCCGCCCGCGCCGCCCGGAGCAGGTCCAGCCGGGACGCGTCCCCGTAGAAGACCTTGTTCCCGAAGCGGGTGAGGAAGTCGATCTGCGCGGGGTCGGCGTCCATGGCGGTGAAGGGGATGCCCCGGGCTCGCAGCACGCGGCCCACGACCTGCCCGAAGCGCCCGAAGCCGGCGATGATGACCGGCGTGTCTTGCTCCACCGCGCGATCATACGGCCGGTCGTCGCGGGTGCGGAGGCGGGGGGCGAGGAGCTTGTCGTGGGCCAGGGTCAGGAGGGGAGTGAGCGCCATGGACAGGCTGACCACCAGCACCAGGGTGTCCCGCAGCGGGGCGGGGAGGATCCCGTAGGAGACCGCCAGGCCGAAGAGCACGAAGGCGAACTCGCCCCCCTGGCCGAGGATGACCCCCATCTCCCAGGCGGCAGGCCAGGCCCCCAGCACCCGCCGCCCGAGCGCTCCGATGGACAGCACCTTGAGGGCGGTCATGCCCAGCACCAGCCCGACGATGAGGAGGGGTCGCTGGAGCAGCAGCTCCAGGGCGACCGACATCCCGACGGAGATGAAGAACAGGCCCATCAGGAGCCCGCGGAAGGGCTCGATGTCCGCCTCCAGCTCGTGCCGGTACTCCGAGCCCGCGAGCAGCACCCCGGCCATGAAGGCCCCGAGCGCGGGGCTCAGGCCCACGGCGGAGACCAGGATGGCGGTGCCGAGGGCGGCGAGCAGCGCCGAGGCGGTGAAGACCTCCTGGCTCCGGGCCGAGGCGAGCAGCCGGAAGGCCGGCCGGAGCAGGGTCCGGCCCACCACGACGATGAGGACGACGAGCCCGGCCGCCTTGGCCACCGGGATCCAGGAGGTGTCCATCCGGGCCTGGCTCGGCGCGAGGAGGGGAAGCACCGCCAGGAGGGGGATCACCACCAGGTCCTGGAAGAGGAGGATGCCGAACGCGGTCTGCCCCATGGTCGTCGCCAGCTGGTTGCGCTCGCCCAGCAGCTGTAGGGCGAAGGCCGTGGAGGAGAGCGACAGCCCGAACCCCGCCACCAGCGCCGCCTGCCAGGACAGACCCAGGACGAGCGCACCGCCTGCCAGCGCCGCGCCGCTGAGGGCCACCTGCGCCCCGCCGACGCCGAAGACACGGGTCCGCAGCTCCCACAGCCGCCGGGGCTCCAGCTCGAGCCCGATGAGGAAGAGCAGGAGCACCACCCCCAGCTCGGCCAGGTGCCCCACCTGCTCCACGTCGGGGATGAGCCGGAGGCCGTGGGGGCCGATCAGCACCCCGGCGACCAGATAACCGAGCACCGAGCCCAGGCCGAGCCGCTTGAAGAGCGGGACGGCGACGACGACCACGGCCAGGAAGAGGAGCGCCTCGCGGATCCCGAGCATGCCAGGCGCACCGTCAAAGCACGGCGGGCGCCGGGTTCACAACGTGGGTGGCTCCGGGGAGAGGAGCCACTGCACGGTGAGCGGCGGAAGGTCCACCGCCACCGACTCGGGCAGGCCGTCCCATCCCACGTGCTCGGTGGTCAGCTGGGAGGAGCCGCTGCGGTCCGCCCCGCCGAACGCGGCGGCGTCGGTGTCGAGGATGCGCTGCCAGGTGCCGGCCATGGGCAGCCCGACGCGGTAGCGGGGCCAGGGGCGGTTGGCCAGGTTGGCGAGGCAGGCGATCGCCCGCCCCGAGGGGTCGAAGCGCAGGAAGCCGTAGACGTTGCTGCTCGCCGAGTCGGCCTGGATCCACCGGAAGCCGTCGGGCGAATCGTCCTGGGAGTACAGGGGGGGCTGCCGGACGTAGACGCGGTTCAGCGTCCCCACCAGGGCCTGGATGCCGGCGTGCATCGGGTCGGCGAGGAGGTGCCAGTCCAGGCTCCGGTCGTGGCTCCACTCCGCGGGCTGCCCTAGCTCTCCACCCATGAAGAGGAGCTTCCGGCCGGGGTGGGCCCACATCCAGGCGAGGAGGGCGCGGAGGTTGGCAGCCTTCTCCGGGTCGTATCCCGGCATCCGGCCCCACAGCGAGCCCTTCATGTGCACCACCTCGTCGTGCGAGAGCGGGAGGATGTACCGCTCGCTCCAGGCGTAGAGCAGCCCGAAGGTCAGCTGGTTGTGGTGGTGGGCCCGGTACAGCGGGTCGGTGGCGAAGTACTTCAGGGTGTCGTGCATCCACCCCATGTTCCACTTCAGGGTGAAGCCCAGCCCACCCTCGGAGACCGGGGCGGTCACCTTGGGCCAGGCGGTGGACTCCTCGGCGATGACGTGGACTCCGGGGTAGCGCGCGCGCACCGAGCCGTTGAGCTCGCGGAGGAAGGAGATGGCCTCCTCGTTCTCCCGGCCGCCCCAGCGGTTGGGAACCCACTCGCCCTCCCGGCGCGAGTAGTCGAGGTAGAGGATCGAGGCCACCGCGTCCACCCGCAGCCCGTCCACGTGGTACTGCTCGAGCCAGAAGTGCGCGTTGCCGATCAGGAAGTTGCGCACCTCGTTCCGGCCGAAGTTGAAGACGTAGGTCCCCCAGTCGGGCTGCTCGCCCTGCCGGGGATCGGCGTGCTCGAACAGCGCCGAGCCGTCGAAGCGCCCCAGCGCCCAGACGTCCCGCGGGAAGTGGCCGGGGACCCAGTCGATGAGGACGCCGATGCCCTCCTGGTGCAGATGGTCCACGAAGAACCGGAAGTCGTCCGGGTGGCCGAACCGGGAGGTCGGTGCGTAGTAGCTGCTGACCTGGTAGCCCCAGGAGCCACTGAAGGGATGCTCCGCCACCGGGAGCAGCTCCACGTGGGTGAAGCCCATGTCCTGGCAGTAGCCCGCGAGCTGCACCGCGATCTCCTGATAGGTGAGGGGGCGGTTCCCTTCCTCGGGCACGCGCCGCCAGCTCCCGAGATGCACCTCGTACACGCTCATCGGCCGCGCGACGAGATCGCCCCGCGCGCGCTGCTCCATCCAGCCCTGGTCCCTCCAGGTGTACTGGTCGAGGGCGTGGACCACCGAGGCGGTCTGCGGCGGCGCCTCGCTACGGAAGGCGTAGGGGTCGGCCTTCAGGAAGGGCGGGCCGCTGCCGTGCGGGCGGAGCTCGAACTTGTAGCGGGCACCGTCACCCACCTCGGGCACGAAGAGCTCCCAGATGCCCGAGCCGCCCATCCGGCGCATCGGGTGGAGCCGGCCGTCCCAGCCGTTGAAGTCGCCCACCACCGAGACCCCGGCCGCGGTCGGGGCCCAGACCGCGAAGCCAGTGCCGGCCGTCCCTCCGTGGAACATCGGGTGTGCCCCGAGGCGCTCCCACGGCCGCTCGTGCCGGCCCTCGTTGAGGAGGTAGAGGTCGAGCTCCCCGAGCGTCGGCCAGTACCGGTACGGGTCGCCGAGGGTGAAGCGGCGCCCTCCGGGGTAGCTGACCGCGAGATGGTAAGGGCCGACGGCGCGCGGGATGCGCACCTCGAACATGCCCTGGCCCAGGGGCCGCATCGGCCACTCGTGTCCATCGTCGGCGATGACGGTGATCCCCTCCGCCTCCGGCCGCCAGGCGCGGATGGTGGTGCCGCCTCCGGGCTCGGGGTGGGCGCCGAGGACCTGGTGTGGCTCCGGGTGGTGGAGCGCGCGGACGGCGTCGAGCGCGGCCCGGAGCCCCGGGTCCGGCGTCGCGGCGGCGGTCACGCCAGCGCCTCGGCCGGGATGTGGGCCCAGTCGGGCCGCATCTGCAGCTCGTACCGGAGCTCGTAGAGCGTCTTCTCCAGCTCGAGCACGTCGAGCATCTTCCGGGCATCGGCCTCGCTCGCCGGGAGCAGATCGGTCCCCTCGACCGCCGCCCTCCAGCCCCGGAAGAAGGCGGCCTTGGCCGTCCCCACCGCGCGCCTGCGATGCGCCGGAGCGAGGCCGGCGACGGAGGCGGCGTAGGAGAACGAGCGGAGCATCCCGGCCACGTCGCGGAGCGCGGTGTGCTTTTCCCGGCGTGCGGCGTAGGGCCGGGTCGGCTCGCCCTCGAAGTCGATCACCATCCAGTCGTCGCCCGTCCAGAGCGCCTGCCCGAGGTGGAGATCCCCGTGCTGGCGGATCTTCTGACCCGAGGGCGTGAGGGAAGCGAGCGCCTTCGCCCGCTCGGTGAGCGCATCCTGCCGGTCGGCCAGGTGAGGGAAGCGCGACGCGGCCAGGGCCAGGGTGACCCCCAGCTCGCCGACGATGGAGCTACTCCACCGCTGGAGGTCCTCCTGGTGAATGGGGTCCGGGGCGAACGCGGGGTCCGTCTCGTCCGAGGCCAGCACCCGGTGCAGCTCGCCCACCCGCTGTCCCAGCCGCTCCAGCCTGGCCAGCACCTCGGCTCCGGGCTCGGGCGACTCCTGGAGCACGCCGGTGAGGTAGGCCCAGCCGTCGCCCTGGTTGGGGACGAAGGCGTAGAGCAGGGCGAGCTCGCCCGCGCTCGGACCCTCCAGGGTGAGCGAGGCCACGAGCGGGGGCGTGGACCGGTAACCGTGGGTGACCAGGAAGCGGCCCATCTCCACCTCGGGAGAGAGTCCTACCTCGAGCTTGCGGAGCACCTTGAGCAGGACGCGGTCCCCGACGACCACGCTGGTATTGCTCTGCTCCACGCCCAGCGCCCGGACCGACGGCTCGCGGGGGAGCGAGGCCAGTACCTCGGCACCTCGCGCGATGGTCTCCGCCCGGACCACGTGGGTCCCCACCGCCACCTGCCGGGCGTCACGGGCGATGTCCAGGATCGCCCGAGCCACCCCCGGGTCCTCGAGCGCGTCGCGGAGCTGCCCGTCCGGCATCCGCTGGAGCAGCACCAGGTAGGTCTCGGCGGTGCCGAGCACGTAGCTCACCCGCACGATGCTTCCCTCTGCGTCGGGCGCGGACTGGAGCGGGATGCGCTCCAGCACCTCGACCTTGGAGATCGGGACTCCCTTCCCTCCGAACCAGCGCTGGTGCTTGAGCCAGCCGGTGAGCTCCTCGATGGTGGCGTTCATGAGGCGCTCCCTCCGCCCGGCGGCTGCAGCCGGAACCAGTAGAAGCCGTACGAACCGAGCGAGAGCTGGTACGGACGGTCGGTGATGGACGGGAACGCGGTGTCGGCGAAGAGCTCCACCGGGGTCCAGCCCCGCCACTCGGACAGATCGAGCTCGGCCGGCTGCGCACCCCGGGCGAGCGCGCAGACGCAGAGAAGCGTCTCCTCCGGGGTGGAGCGGATGAAGGCCATGACCTTGCGGTTCGGCGGGTTCACGAACCGAAGCTTGCCCATCCAGAAGGCCGGATGCGCCTTCCGGACCCGGATGATCTCCCGAACCCAGTTGAGGAGCGAGCCGGCGTTCGCCTCCTGCGCCTCCACGTTGAGCGCCTGGTACCCGTACACCGTGTCGGCGATCACCGGCGCGTACAGACGGGCGTAATCGGCGCGGCTGAACCCGGCGTTGCGGTCCGGGGTCCACTGCATCGGGGTGCGAACCCCGTTGCGGTCGCCGAGGAAGATGTTGTCTCCCATACCGATCTCGTCGCCGTAGTACATGACCGGCGTGCCGGGGAGGCTGAAGAGGAGCGAGTGCAAGAGCTCCAGCCGACGGCGCCCGTTGTCCATCAGCGGCCCGAGCCGCCGGCGGATGCCGAGGTTCAGCTTCATCCGCGGGTCCTTGGCGTACTCGCGGTACATGTAATCGCGGTCCTCGTCGGTCACCATCTCCAGCGTGAGCTCGTCGTGGTTCCGCAGGAAGATCGCCCACTGGCAGGTCTCGGGGATTTCCGGGGTCTGCTGCATGATCTCCACGATGGGCGTCCGCTCCTCGCGCCGCACGGACATGAAGATGCGGGGCATCACCGGGAAGTGGAAGCCCATGTGGAACTCGTCGCCGTCCCCGAAGTACATCCGGACGTCGGACGGCCACTGGTTGGCCTCGGCGAGGAGAACCCGGTTGGGGAACTCGCGGTCGATGGTGGCCCGCAGCCGCTTGAGGAAGGCGTGGGTCTCGGGGAGGTTCTCGCAGTTGGTCCCCTCTCGCTCGAAGAGATAGGGCACGGCGTCGCAACGGAAGCCGTCCACGCCCATGCGCAGCCAGAAGCGCATGACGTTCAGCATCTCCTCCTGGACCTCGGGATTGTCGTAGTTGAGATCGGGCTGGTGGCTGAAGAAGCGGTGCCAGTAGTACTGCTTGGCCACCGGGTCCCAGGTCCAGTTGGAGCGCTCGGTGTCGGTGAAGATGATTCGGGCGCCCTGGTATTTCTGGTCGGTGTCGCTCCACACGTACCAGTTGCGCTTGGGGCTCTCGGGGCTGCTCCGTGCCTCCTGGAACCAGGGGTGCTGGTCGCTGGTGTGATTCACCACCAGCTCGGTGAGGATCCGGATCCCCCGCGCGTGCGCGGCGTCCACCAGATGCTGGAAGTCCTCGATCGTGCCGTAGTCCGGATGGATGGCGTAGAAGTCGGCGATGTCGTAGCCGTCGTCCCGGAGCGGGCTGGGGTACATCGGAAGGAGCCAGAGGCAGTTGACGCCCAGGTCCTGGAGGTAGGGGAGCTTGCTGATCAGCCCCTGGATGTCGCCCTTGCCGTCCCCGGTGGTGTCGAGGAAGGCGCGAACGTGCACCTCGTAGATGATGGCCGACTTGAACCACAGCGGGTCGCCGGAGGTCATCGGTCGCTCGGGTGAAGGTCAGTAGAAGTAGTCGAAGGCCTGCTCGGTGCGGGGCGGAGCGCGCACCGTCCACGCCGCGGCCGGCTTCTCGGGGGTGAGGATCACGGTGGCCGCCTCGCCGCGCCAGAGCTGACGCTCGCCGCCCAGTCGCTCCTCCACCTCCACCACCTCCCGCCCCGCCAGCCCGTAGCGCTGCAGCGGCAGCCGCAGCTCGACCTCGTGAGAACGGTAAGGATCGAGGCTCACTGCCACCAGCACCTGGCTCGTACCGTCCTCGGTCCGCTTGCCGTAGAAGATGACCTGCGGATCGTCGCACTCGAAGAACTCCAGCACGTCGTCGCGCTGGAGCGCCGCCTCGGCGTGGCGAATCTCGTTCAGCCGGCCGATCCACGGGCGGATGTCGCCCGAGCGGCGATTGCGCCAGTCCACCAGCTGGTACTTCTC
>DASROG010000412.1:0-6888 GCA_035646995.1 Myxococcaceae bacterium | reverse complement strand
GCCGCACCAGATCGCTGACCAGGGCCAGCCCGATGCCCGAGCCCTCGTGGGTGCGGGCCCGCGCGCCCAGCACCCGGTGGAACCGCTCGAAGAGCCGCGGCAGCTCGTCCTCGGGAACGCCGGTGCCGGTGTCGCTCACGGTGAGCACGGCCTCGTTCCCGTCCACGCGCTGCCGCACCGTGACCTTGCCCTCGAAGGTGAACTTCAGCGCGTTGGAGAGGAGATTGAGGACGATCCGCTCCCACATGTCCCGGTCGACGTAGACCGCTTGCCCGAGGTCCGGAGCGTCGACCTCCAGCTCCAGTCCCGCGCGCTCGAAGGCTGCCCGGAAGCTGCCGGTGAGATCGCGGGTGTGGCGGGAGAGATCGGTGGGCCGGAAGACCGCGTTCGCCCGGCCCGCCTCGAGGCGCGAGAACTCGAGAAGGGCGTTGACCAGCCGCTGCAGTCGCAGGGCGTTCCGGCGGATGACCTCCAGCTGCCCGGCGGCATCCTCGGGCAGTCCGGCGACGGCACGCAGCTCCTCCACCGGCCCGAGCAGGAGGGTGAGCGGCGTCCGGAACTCGTGGCTGATGTTGTTGAAGAAGGTGGTCTTCGCCCGGTCGAGCTCGGCCAGGGCCTCGGCCCGCCGCTTCTCCTCCTCGAAGGCCCGGGCGGTCTCCAGCGACGAGGCCAGCGCGGCGGCCACCAGCTCGAAGAAGGTGCGGTACGACTCGTCGAAGGCGAGCATCGGGCTCCGCCCGAGCACCAGCAGCCCGCTCAGGCCCGAGCCGCTCTTTCCGATGGGGAGCACCCAGCCGCGTGGGCCGGCGGTCCCGGCGCCCATGGGGAGCAGGTCCACGGCGCCGCGGGTCTCGCGCATGCGCTCCAGGCAAGCCGCGAGCACCGGCACCAGCGCCTCGACCTCCGGCCGCTCCAGCCCCACCGACACCGGGGGCTCCAGCCCCGCGGCGCCCAACTCCTGGTACAGCGCCCAGGGCACGTCCGCCGCGCTGTCCCCGAACGCCTCCATCGACATCGCCAGGGCGTCCGCCTCCGTGCGCCCCACCGTGGCGATCTCCGCCAGCCGCCTCAGGATCCGGGTGCGACGCACGGCGAGGACCTGGGACGTGGTCTCGACCACCGAGCAGAAGACGCCGCCCACACGCCCGGCCTCGTCGCGGATCGGGCTATAGGAGAAGGTGAAGTAGCACTCCTCGGGGAAGCCTTTCCGCTCCAGAGGGAGCATGAGGTCCTCGGAGAAGGTGGACTCGCCACGGGAGAGCACCGCGTCGAGCATCGGCCCGATCACGTGCCAGATCTCCGGCCAGCACTCGCGGCCCGGCTGCCCCAGCGCCGCCGGGTGCTTCCCACCGATGAGCTGGCGGTAGGCGTCGTTGTAGAGCATCGTCAGGTCGCTGCCCCACCACACCAGCACCGGCATCCGGGAGTTGAGGCAGATGCTCACGGAGGTGCGGGGGCTCTGGGGCCATTGCCGGGCGTCGCCCAGGGCGGTCGAGGCCCAGTCCTTGCGGCGCATCTCCGCCCCAAGCTCCTCCCCGCCCGCGAGGAAGTCGAGCGCTCGAGCGGCTCCGTTCTGCAGTTCCTGGCTCCTGATCATCCTCCCACCGAGGTCGCACGCGGCCCGAGGTCCCGGACGACAGGCGCGAAACTTTGGCACGGCGCCGCCGGGGGCTCGGGGAATCCGCTTGGGCCGTTCACCAGCGAACGCGGGTGCGATCGCCGGGTCGCCGGCCTTGCCCCCGCGGGCACGGGCGAAGCGCTGCTCAGCCGGCAGCGCGCAGCGGAGCGAGCCCGGACAGGGAATTCCGGCTCATGGACTCCTCCTCGGTTCCGGCTCAGGGCAACGCACACCCGGACGGGCCGGTGCGCGGGCTACTGATCGCGGCGAGCGTTCCGGCGATCTCCGCCGGCTCGAGTCCGTCCCGCGAGGCCAGGGTCCGGAGGTGGTGGGCCAGGTCGTTCACCGTCACCATCCCCTGCAGTGACCCGAGCTCGTTCACCACCGGGATCCGGTGCACCTGCTCGGAGCGCATCCGGTCCTCGGCGATGCGGATGGGGTCCGCGGGCTGAACCGTCACCAGCCGGCGGGACATCGCCTCGCTGACCTTCACCTCACCGAGGGGCTTCCCACGCAGGTAGGCGGCCATCGCGACGTCCCGGTCGGTGACGACGGATGTCACTCGCCCATCGCTCCCCACCACCGGGAGGGCTCCGATGTCGTGCTCCCACATCTTCCGGGCGGCGAGCCACAGAGAGTCGTCCGCCCGGCACGTCTCCAGCTGCCTGGTCATGATGTCCTGGACGCGCATGGCTGTTCTCCTTTCCCGGCAGCTCGATCGTGCATCGGACGAGCCACGGTTGGCCCCGGGCATGCACGCTTCAGGCGGCGGTCGAGAACCTCGCGGGAAGGACGCAGCGGATGCGGTCGTGCCGCGCGCCGGCGCACGCATTGCGGGCTCGACCCTCAAGGTGGTCGAGCCGAGCTCACGGCTGGTTCGCCGCGACCCAAGGCTCACTCTCGGCTCAGCGCCGGGTGACGACCAGCTCGAGATACTTCGAGGGGATCACCACCGTGTCGTCTCCCGAGCGGTTGAAGCGGCCGATGAGGTCGGTCAGCTCGGCAGTGAAGACCGATGCCTTCTCCTCGGGAAGCGCCGCGTAGAGCTTGTGGATCGGCCCGTAGAAGGTCCGGAACACCTCGATGAAGTGCGCCGCCGACCGGTAGCGGAAGGCGAACTCCTTGTGCGTGGAACGGATCGAGGCCGCGGCTCCCTCGAACAGCTGCTCGCAGTGCTGCACGGTGCCCCAGAGCGAGGGTGACTTCACTCCCGCAGGCGGGGCCATGGTGCGCCCGACCAGCGCGAACACCTGGCCGATGAAGCCGTCCGGCGTCCAGCTGGAGAGGCCGATCTTCCCGCCCGGACGCACCACGCGCGCCAGCTCCCGTGCCGCGCGCGCATGGTCGGGGGTGAACATCACGCCGAAGGTGGAGAGGGCGGCATCGAACTGACGGTCAGAGAAGGGCAGCGCCTCGGCGTCACCCTCGACGAGCGACACCTCCAGCCGTTCCGCCCGGGCGCGTTCCTCGGCGCGGACCAGGAGCGCCGGCACGTAGTCCAGTCCGGTCACCTTGCCGAAGCGGCGCGCCGCGGCCAGGGTCGCCGCCCCGTTCCCGCAGGCGACGTCCAGGACCGTCTGGCCGGCGCGAAGGTCGACGGCCTCGCACAGCGACTCGCCGACGATGGTGAGGGTGGTGCCGATGACCGCGTAGTCACCGCTCGCCCAGGTGGCCTGCTGGCGGGTCTTGACGGCGGCGAGGTCGGGCGACGGGGTGGGGGAGGTCTGCGGCATCGAGGCGGTGGTCACGAAAGAGCTCCTGGGGTAAGGGGGACAGGCTGCACGGTTCTGGATGCCTCCGATGGCCGGGAGCGCGCTTGACCCGTACTCCGCATCTCATGCTCGACCGTCCGGCGAGGACCCGCCCCCGGCTCCAGCGGGGCGTACACCCGTGAGTACCGACGTGCTCTCGGACGTGCTCCGTGCGGTGCGGCTGACCGGGTCGGTCTACTTCGCGGTGGAGGCGAAGGCCCCGTTCGCCGCCGAGGCGCTGCCGGCACGCCAGGTGGCTCCGACCGTCATGCCCGGCGTGGAGCACGTGCTGGAGTACCACCTGATCACCCAGGGAAGCTGCTGGGGAGGCATCGTGGGAGGCGAACCGGTGCGGCTCCAGGAGGGCGACTTCATCGTCTTCCCCCAGGGCGATCCGCACGTCCTGTCCAGCAGCCCGGGAATGCGCGGACCGACGTCCCTGAAGACCTACCAGCGGCCCGCGGGAGCACAGCTTCCGTTCACCCTTCGCGAGGAGAGTGGGGGCGGGCCGGACACCCAGATGGTCTGCGGATTCCTGGGCCTCGATGCACGCCCGTTCAACCCGCTCCTCGCCGCCCTTCCCCGCACGATGCGGGTGAGCACCCGGGAAGGTGGCGGGTGGCTCGAGTCGCTGGCCCGGCTGGCGGTGACCGAGTCCGCTGGCGGGCGGACCGGCGGCGAGACCGTGCTGGCTCGCGCGAGCGAGCTGATGTTCGTGGAGGTCCTGCGCCGCTATCTGGGCTCGCTCCCACCCGAGCAGACCGGATGGCTGGCCGGGCTGCGCGACCCATTCGTCGGCCGGGCACTGGCGCTCCTGCATGACCGGCCCGCGGAACCCTGGACGGTGGAGTCCCTGGCGAAGGAGGCCGCCCTGTCCCGCTCTGCGCTGGCCGAGCGTTTCACCCACCTGGTGGGGGAGGCGCCGATGCAGTACCTCACCCGCTGGCGCATGCAGCTCGCGGCGACGCTCCTCCGCACTCGCAACGTCAGCGTGTTCGAGGCGGCGATGGAGGTGGGGTACGCCTCCGAGGCTGCCTTCAGCCGCGCCTTCAAGAAGGTCGTCGGCCTGCCACCGGCCGCGTGGCGCCAAGGGCAGGCCAGGCAGGAGACGCCGCCGCGGCGTATCGTCCGCTGACACTCCGAGACGACTTCAGGAGAGCCGCCGAGGCGGCGCCGGGCTTCGATGCGGGAACCGGTACGGCAGAGTCGGGGCGAGAGGATTTGAACCTCCGACCCCCTGCGCCCAAGGCAGGTGCGCTACCAGGCTGCGCTACGCCCCGAGTCGGTCGCGGTAGAGAACACGAGGGACTCGGTCGGGTCAAGAAGCTCGCCACCGCGCGTGCCGCTCCGAAGCAGGTTCTGCCGCCGGGTCGCCGCGGTGGGAACTGTGCTGGCGAGTCCGGGCGCCGGCGGGCGACGCTGCGCGCGCCATGATCCGCGACGCGACCGAGGCCGACCTCCCCGCGATCCTCGCCATCTACAACGACGTGCTCGCCAGCTCGACCGCAATCTTCTCCGAGACGCCGACCACGCTCGACGACCGTCGGCAGTGGTTCCGGGCGCGCTGCGACGCCGGCTATCCGGTGCTGGTGGCCGCGGATGACTCCGGCGTCCTCGGCTTCGCCACCTTCGGCGACTTCCGCACCTGGCCCGGCTATCGGCACACTGTGGAACACACCGTGCACGTCCGGGCCGACGCCCGCGGCCGCGGCGTCGGGCAAGGGCTGATGACCGTGCTCCTCGAGCGGGCCATCCGCCTGGGCAAGCACGTGATGGTGGCCGGGGTGGACGCCGAGAACCAGACCTCCATCCGGCTGCACGAGCGGCTCGGCTTCCACCGCGCAGGGACCCTGCACCAGGTGGGCTGCAAGTTCGGCCGCTGGCTCGACCTCACCTTCCTCGAGCGGCGGCTCGACGAGCGCCCCACCCCCGAGCCAGGGCGCCTGACCTCCTGAGGCCGACCGGCGAGGTCAGGCCCGCTCGCGGGTGGGCCGCCAGGGCGATTCGACCAGCGCGCGCTGCCCACCCCCCTCGGGAAGCAGGGCGAGCTGGGCCTTGAGACCCCTCACCTCGTCCTCGAGCTCGGACAGGCGGCGGAGCAGCTGTGGATCGCTCGCGGGGCGCGCGGCGCGGTACTCCAGCAGCGCGCGCATGGTGGGCTTGACCCCGATTCGCCAGGCGATGGCCGCGGTCAGGAGCAGGGTCGAGGCGCCGACGAACATCGTCCCGAGGATGGAGGCGAGCTCGGCTGGATCGAAGGGCATGCGACCTCCCGGATGCTGGTGGGTGCAATACGGCCCACCGGCAGGCCGATTTCCGCCGGGTGTCGCTCAAAACTCGTACGCCGTGGCGAGGAAGACGAAGAGCCCGTACTCCGTCGCCTCCGTGCGCGCGAGAATCGAGAAATCCAGGTTCCGCGGGATGACGTCGGTCCCCTTCCCCCACCACCCGGTCACGCCCACGTCGGTCCGCACGTGCTCGGTCCTGAGGCCGCCGGAGAGCGTCAAGCCGTAGTGGTTCACGTGCGAGGTGTTGTCCACGTCGACCCGGGAGGGGTCGCTGGAGGCGAAGTCGGTGAAGAAGCCCGCCCGGAGCGCGAATCCGCCCCCGAGGGCCACCTCTCCACCCACGGCGACGTTCAGGACCGGCCTCCGGACCACCAGCCGGTCCAGGCCGTCCGGCGCCCGCTCCGGGTTGTCCTGGATCTGCCGGGGGCCGAGGAAGATCAGGTCCGCCGCCACCGTCCAGCGACCCGCCTCCCAGGCCACGCCGGCCTGCACCCTCAAGGGGAGCGAGGGAGTCGCGGCCAGGTCCTGGTCCTGACTCGCGAATCCCCCCGCCGTCGTCCCGTCCGAGAACCCGATGCGGACGAAGGAGGTCCGGGAGCCGCCTCCCCACTCGGGGGTGAAGACGGAGAGCCCCAGCCGGAGCTGATCGGTCACGTCCCAGCGCACCCCCGCCGAGCCGACGAACCCGAGCGTGTTCAGGTCGTCGCGGGCGGACAGGATGACGAACTGGGCGCCGCCGGGGGTGACGATGTTCAGGTCGAGGAAGTAGCTGGTCGAGCCGATGAGGGCGTACGCGCCCGCTCCGATTCCCACCCGGCCGAGCCGGATGGCGTATCCGCCACCGATCCAGAGGGTCTGGTTGTACCGCCGCGAGAAGTACGCGTTGGCGACGTCGCCCAGCTGGGCCCGGTCGTCGGTGGTCAGGCCGTCCGGGATGAATACCGAGAAGAAGAGGGTGTGCGGCGCCACCCCGGTCTCCGGCTCCACCTCTCCCAGCTTCTTGATGCCGGCCGAGGCCACCGGGAAGACCTGGAGGTCCCGGTAGACGAAGTCGTTCCCGTCCCCCAGCGCGTCCTTCACCGTTCCGCCGGCGAACCCGTAGGCGTTCAGCGAGAAGGACAGGGACGACGAGGGGGTGAAGGCCAGCCCACCGGGATTGTGGTACCCGCCCGAGCCGTCGTCGGAGAGCGCGGTGAACGCCCCACCCATCCCGGCGGCCCTGCCCCCGACG
>DASROG010000411.1:0-3787 GCA_035646995.1 Myxococcaceae bacterium | reverse complement strand
TCCCGGGGCGCCTCGGCGATCCCCGCCCCCCGGAAAGGAGGAGCTGGGGCTGCACCGGGTGGCCTACGCGACCCGGCCGCTGCCCACCCGCGAGCAGATCGCCGCCCGGGCCTACGAGATCTGGCAGCAGAGCGGATGCGTCCCCGGCCGGGATGCGGAGAACTGGGCGCAGGCCGAGCGCGAGCTATCCGCCGGCTGCGGGACCCAGGAGAGCTCAGCGCACGAGGTCTGAACGCGCAGCCCGGAGCTGATCGAAGATTCGCTCCGCCTCGAGGACGGTGCGCATCGCCAGGCCGCACGCCGGGGTCGCCACGAACTGACGCAGCACCTCCGGACGGTCAGGGAGCGCCGCGGAGAACGTGGTCTCCACCGCCCGGGCCAGTTCCCGAGGATCCGCCTCCTCTCCGAGGTCCGTGGGCACGAGCCCCAGCGAGAACGCTCCGCCCTGGTCCAGGAACCGGCGGACCTCACGGGGCTCGTCCAGCACCGCGTCCAGTGACAGACGGACGTCGAAGGACAGGAGGTCGATCCCCAGCTCGAGCAGCGCGCTCCACCGGGTGTTGCCGCAGCAGTGCACGCCGACCAGGGCGCCCTGCTGACGGAGCGCGGACACCAGGAGCCGGAGCTCGGTGAGCACCGCGAGGTGCGCGGGATCGCTGGTGTCGAGCGCGTAGAGGCCCGGCTCGTCCAGGTAGAAGAGCGGCGTGGCACCTGCGGCCCGCACCGCCTGCACCAGGGCCAGCGAGCGCACCAGCACGAGACGGAACACCTGTGCGTCGAGCCCCGGGTGGTCCGAGAGGGGCTCGCCGCTCGACAGGCGCGAGCTCCAGCGCACCGTGGCCGGTCCGGCGAGCTGCGCCTTGGCGAAGGCCAGCTTCCGCTCGCGGACCTCCCACAGGAACGGTCGGAGCGCGCGTGCCGCGGCGACCCCGGGGAGAAACGCCGAGGCATCTCCGCTCCGGAGCGCGGCGTCGATGCGGGCCTCGAGCTCACCGCGACCGGCCTCCCATTCCGCGAGGTCCACCGTGCACGCGCCGTCCTCGGAACCGTGCAGCCCCGGAAGGCCTTCCAGGGCCGCGGGGACCATCAGCTCGGCGGGGTTCTGCGCCGGGAGCTGCGGGAGGTAGGGCACGTCCACCGCCAGCGCCATCTGCAGCGCCAGCTCCATCTGGGTGTGGGGCAGGCTCCCGATCCCGGTGATGGCGCCGCGCGGGAGCAAGGAGAGTGCAGCGCGGACGTCGGCCATTCAGTGCTCCGACCCGGGTGCCACTAGGTCACCGAGAAGTAGAACGCGTCGGGGTGGTGGAAGACCAGCGCCGAGACCGACGCCTCGGGCTCCATCATGCAGCCCTCGGTGAGGGTCACCCCGATGTCCTCGGGCCGGAGCGCGGCGAAGAGCTGGTACTGGTCCTCCAGCCGCGGGCAAGCGGGGTACCCGAACGAGTAGCGCTTGCCCGGGTACTCGGCCCGGAAGCGCTCCAGCATCGTCAGGTCCGGCCGGTCCGGCGTTCCCCACATGCTGCGGATTCGGGAGTGGAGCAGCTCGGCGTAGGCCTCGGCGCTCTCCAGGGCCAGCGCCTGCGCGCCGTGCATCTTCACGAAGTCGCCCGCGGCCTTGTAGCGCTCGGACAGCTCGCGGATGCCCTTCCCCGCGGTCACCACGAACAGGCAGAGGTTGTCGGTGGGCTTGCCGCCCTCGAGGGGCCGCACGAAGTCGGCGAGGCAGATGCCGCCGGGCCGGGCCTGCCGCTGGAACTCGAAGCCGGTCACCTCCGCGCCGGTCTGGCCGTCGAAGAGAACGATTCGGTTCCCCTCCGACCCGGCCCGGTAGAAGCGGAACACCGCCCTGGCCTCCATCCCCACCGAGAGGAGCTCGCCCTTGAGCGCGTCGAGGGTCGCCTTGAGGGCCAGCGCCTTCCCGCCGTCCTCGGTACCCTGGAGCTTCGCCTCGGCCGGGGTGTCCAGCGCGCGGGCGGCCGAACCCTTCACCCCGAAGTGCCGCCCGTAGAGCATCACCGGGTTCACGAAGCGCCAGATCTGCTCCAGCGGAGTGTTGGAGAGCACGTGCCGGTCCCAGTCCGGCGGCGCAGGCACCGAGTCCAGGATGCGCACCTCGCGGGAGCGGGTCGCGGGCTCGGCGGGAACGGGCGCCGGGCGGTTGGCGGTCTCCGCCGCGAGCTTCTCCCGCCGGACGCGCAGCTCCTCGTCCAGCCGGCTGAGGCCGCCCGGGTCCACCATCTGCTTGGCCAGCTCCAGCCCGCTCATCGCGTCCTGCGCGTAGGCGACCGTGCCGTCGTAGGCCGGGGCGATGGAGCGGTCGACGAAGTTGCGCGACAGCGCCGCCCCGCCCACCAGGACGGGCACCTTCACCCCGGCCCGGGAGAGGTCCTCCGCGGTCGAGACCATCTGGTGCGCGCTCTTCACCAGCAGGCCCGACAGCCCGAGGATGTCCGGGTGGTGCTCGCGCACCGCCGCCACCAGCCGCTCGGGCGGCACCTTGATGCCCAGGTTCACCACCTGGAAGCCGTTGTTGGCGAAGATGATCTCCACCAGGTTCTTGCCGATGTCGTGGACGTCGCCCTTCACCGTGGCCAGGACCACCTTGCCCCGGGTGGCGGTGGACGCCTTGTCCATGTGCGGCTCGAGGTAGCTCACCGCCGCCTTCATCACCTCGGCGCTCTGGAGAACCTCGGCCACGATGAGCTCGTTCTTCCCGAACAGGCGGCCCACCTCGTCCATCCCGGCCATCAGGGGCCCGTTGATGATCTCCAGGGGCTTCCGGGTCTGCAGGGCCTCGGCCAGGTCGGGGAGGAGACCGTCGCGGCTGCCCTCGATCACGTAGCGCTGCAGCCGCTCGCCCAGCGGGAGGGTGTTGGTGGCACGAGCCGGTGGCTTGCGCTCGCGGAAGTGTGCGGCGAACGGGGTGATGGGGTCCGGACCGCGGTTGAAGAGGAGGTCTTCCGAGAGCTGCCGCTCCGCCTCGGCCAGCGAGGGGTAGCGCTCGAGCTTCTCGGAGTTGACCAGGGCCACGTCCAGCCCGGCCTGGGTGCAGTGGTAGAGGAAGACCGAGTTCAGCACCTCGCGTCCGGCGGTGGGCAGGCCGAAGGAGACGTTGGAGATGCCGAGCGCCGTCTTGCTGCGCGGGAAGCGCTGCTTGATGGCCCGGACGCCCTCGATGGTCTCCACTGCGCTGCCCACGTACTGCTGGTCGCCCGAGGCGCAGGGGAACACCAGCGGGTCGAAGTACAGGTCCTCCTCCGGGAGCCCGTACTTACCGGTCAGGAGCGCGTGGCTGCGCTCGGCGACCTCCAGCTTCCTCCCGCGGCTCACCGCCATCCCGGTCTCGTCGATGCAGCCGACGATGACCGCCGCGCCATACCGGCGGGCGAGCGGCACCACCTTGTGGAAGCGCTCCTCGCCGTCCTCGAGGTTGATGGAGTTGATGATCGCCTTGCCCTGACAGTAGGTGAGCGCGCGCTCCACCACCTTGTCGTCGGTGGAGTCGATCATCAGGGGCACCCGCACCTTGCGGACCACCGCGGCGAGGAACCGCTCCATGTCCCGGAGCTCCTCGCGGTCGGGGTTGGCGAGGCAGAGGTCGATGACCTGGGCCCCGCGCTTCACCTGTGCCCGGGCGATCTCCGAGGCGTCCTCCCACTGCTCGGCGACGATGAGTTCCTTGAACTTCCGGCTGCCGATGACGTTGGTCCGCTCGCCGACGATGACCGGCCGGACGTCGTCTCCCACCTCGAGGTAGTCCACCCCGGAGAGGCGCGATGCACGGCGC
>DASROG010000410.1:0-2320 GCA_035646995.1 Myxococcaceae bacterium | reverse complement strand
CCAGAGCAGCACTCCCTCCGAGCCGGAGAGCTGGCGGAACGCTGCGCTCGCCGTCTGCCCGAGCCGCGCGCGGTCCAGGGTGGTGAGCAGGCGCTGCCCCGCCTCGACGAGCGAGAGGTGCCGCTTCAGCGCCGCGTTCTCCGCCAGCAGCGCACGGGTCATCAGCGCCCGGTGGACGGCGTGGTTCAGCGCCTCGGGTTTCACCGGCTTGACCAGGTACTCCGCCGCGCCGCTCTTGATGGCGCGCACCGCCGGGTCGACCTTGTCCAGGGCGGTGATGACCACCACCTCCACGCCCGGGTACCGCTCGCGGGTGTGCTGCAGGATCTCCATCCCGTCGCCGGTGGGGAGGATGAGGTCGGTGACCACCAGGTCCACCGGGTGCAGGGCCAGCGCCGCGCGCGCCTCGGCCACCGAGCCGACGCAGGTCACCGTGTGACCCGCGGCGGTCAGGTAGTCGCCGTACACCGTACGGGCGACCTTCTCGTCGTCCACCAGAAGGATGGTCGCCATCCGCTTCGCGCCGTGCCCATCGGCGAGCATGACAGGATCGCGCCGGCTCGCGATAGCCTCGGGGATCACGGATCGCCCCATGGCCGCGTACACCCACGACGGAGGTCGCAGACTCGCGCTCCTCTTCGAGGCCGGCCCCGCCCGCTACGCGCTGGAGGCCTCGCGGGTCCTCGAGGTGACGCCGCCCGATCCGGACCCCGACCGGGCCACGGTGCGCGGCGTCTTTCCCCTGGAGGACCTCTCCACGCTCATGGGCGGCGCCCCCGAGCGACGTCCCGGTCTGGCGGTGCTCCTCGACACCAGTCCCACGCTGGCGGTGCGCGTGCGTGAAGGTGCGGAAGTGGCGGACGTCGCCGGGGCGCCGCACTTCCAGCTGACCCAGGACCTGGCGCAGGGCATCGGCACGCTGGTCCGGGGCGCGCTGCAGCACCAGGGCCGTCTGTACCTCGAGCTGCGCGCCGAGGCTCTGGGGCAGACGTGCATGCTGCCCGCCCCCACGCCGAGGATCGCCACCTGGCTCGAGTCCCCGCAGGGCCCGGCGCTGCTCTTCGAGTCCGGGACCACGCTCTTCGGAGTCCCGCTGTCCCACGTGCTGCAGATCTCCCCGGTGCTGGCCGCCTTCTGCCCCTTCCCGGTGCCGGGCGGGGTCATCGCCGGGCTCCTGGCGCACGCCGGGGCACTGTGGCCCGTCTACGGCCTCCCGGCCTTCCTCGGCGAGCCGCTGGTGGTGGAGTCTCAGGTGGTCCTGCTCGAGCTCGCCGGGATCCAGGTCGCGGTCTGCGCGTCTCGCGTCCTGGGGATCGAGCACGGGGTCGCGGCGGGCGAGGAGGCGGGGCGTTGGCGGACGCCGGACGGCCGCGTGGTGCTCGCACCGGATGTCGCGCGCCTGGTGGGAGCCTCGAACTTGACAGGGCCGAGGCGCGGCCCCTCAGATGTCGCGAGCTGACATGCCGAAGACCCTGCTCGTCGCCGATGACTCGCTCACCATCCGCAAGGTCATCGGGATGGTGCTCGCGCTCGAGGACTTCCAGATCACCTCGGTGGACAACGGCATCGATGCCATTGCCCGCGCGCGGGAGATGCGCCCCGACCTGGTCATCGCCGACGTGCTGATGCCCGGCCGGAGCGGCTACGAGGTCTGCGAGACGCTGAAGTCCGACCCGGCCACTGCCTCCATCCCGGTGCTGCTCCTGGCCGGGAACTTCGAGCCGTTCGACGAGGCGCGCGCGCGCGTCGCCCGGGCCGACGCGCACATCACCAAGCCCTTCGAGAGCCAGGCGTTCCTCGACCGGGTGCGCACCTTGCTCGGCCTCCCCGCCGGTCAGCCGATGATGCCGGCGAGGCCCAAGGTGGCAACCGCGCCCCCTCCGGCGACCTCGCAGCCGACGGTTCCGCGGCCGAGCCAGCCGATGGCCTCGGGCGCTCCGCGCCCGGCCCCGACCGGCGCCTTCTCTCCGGTCGGGGCGCCACGTCCAGCTCCGACCGCCGGCATCCCGCAGCCCATGCCTGGGCCGGCGGGCATCCCGCGTCCGGCGGGGCCGGCCGCCACGCCGATGGCAGGGGTGCCCCGTCCGGCACCGCAGCCGATGGCGCGGCCCATCACCCAGCCGGGTGCCCCGACCGCGCGTCCGCCCTTCGCCGCTCCCGGCGGCGTTCCCCGACCGCCGCAGCCGCTCGGCGGGGGCACGGTTCCCGGCGTCGCTCGTCCGGGAATGCCGCTCGTCACCCAGTCCGGCTTCGCCCGGCCCGCCGCCCCGATGACCCCCGGAGGGTTCCCCCGGGCACCGGGCGCTGCGCCCCTTCCTCC
>DASROG010000409.1:0-2353 GCA_035646995.1 Myxococcaceae bacterium | reverse complement strand
GATCCGCCGCGCGGTTCAGGTCCTCGATGGCCTTGATGAACCGGATCTTCTCGTCGCGGGCGCGGCGGATCTCCACCAGCACCCGCTCGACCTCGATGGCCCGCAGCACCTCGCCGGCGAGCGTCCGGAGCAGCGTCTCGTCGCGGTCCTCGAACGGCTCGGCCTCCATCCGGTCGGCGACGAGCACTCCGCGGAGCTGCCCGCCCGCCTCGACCAGCGGCACCGCGCAGACGCTCCGCGGCGCTGGGCCGCTGTCGTACCAGGTCACGCCGCGAAGGCCCGAGGGCGACACCATCCGCACCGGCACCGAGCGCTTCAGGACTCCGGCCAGGATGCCCTCGCCCGCGTGGACCGCACCCCGCTGAACCCGCTCGGAGGCGCTCCGGCAGTCGTGGAGCACCAGCGTCCGATCGTCCGGGGCGAGCAGGAACGCCGCGCAGGTGTGGGTCCGGAGGCCCAGCTCGCCGATCTCCAGCACCGAGCCGACCGCCCCCTCCACCTGCTTCACCGCGGCGAGCATCCACTGGCTCCCGCTGTCCGGGGCAGGCTCGGAGCTGCCGGCGCTCGCCAGCCGGTAGGTGCGCGCCCGCTCCTCAACCTCCTTGATGCGTGCCTTCACCGCCTCCTGCTCGGCGTGCCGGGCCAGCGCCAGCCGCGCGTTGAGGACGATGCGGTAGATGGCCGCGAACAGTGCGAGGAAGGCAGCGTGGGTGGCGAAGGGGATCCACCCCGACCGGAGCGTCAGCAACGCCTCGAAGCCCAGCGCCAGCGCCAGCAGCAGCGCCGCCGGAACCGCCTCGAAGAAGCCCACCAGCCCGGCCATCACCACGTAGACCAGCGGATGCACCCCGGGACCGGCGAGGCCCACCACCATGTACGCGGCGGCGACCAGCGGGGCGCCGAGCTCGAGGTCGTCCCGCACTCTCGGCCGCGCGGTGCTCGGAGCGCGCATGGCGCGGCGCACCCCGGCCACGCACATCCCGGCCACCAGGCCCGCGGCGGCTGCCACCTCGTCCCAGTGCGGATCCGCCACGCCCCGGAGCCGTCCCTGGCCCAGGAGCCAGCCGACGGCGACCACCGAGGCCGGCCCCAACGACCGGAAGAGCCACCGCGCCGAGCGCGGCATCCGTGCGGGGCGCGGGCTCATTCGAGGTGGATGACGATCTCGCCGGGCTTCACGAAGCCCAGCTCCTCACGGGCGGCGCGCTCGATGGCGGCGGGGTCGCTACGGAGCGCCTCGACCTCCCGGGTGAGCCGGAGGTTCTCCTCCCGGAGCTGCGCGTTTCGTTGCGACAGGGACTCGGCCTGGGCGCGGAGACGGGCGTGGCGGCGGAACCCTCGCGGCTCGAGCGCGCTCACCACCGCGAGCACGAGGGACACCGCCGCCGCCAGCCGCCAGCCGTACCTCCGCATCCAGTCCATCGCCGACACAGGACCGTAGCAGTGGGCCTGCACCCCGCAAGAAAGCCGCTGATAGGGTCGGCACTGCGGTGAGGACCGATCCGACGTGCTGGGCCGGGGTGGACGTGGGCGGCAGGCGCAAGGGCTTCCACCTCGCGATTCTCGACGCTCGAGGCCGCGTGATCGTGGCCGGCGAGCGCATCGCGACTGCCCGAGGCGTGGTCGAGCGCCTGCGCCCGCTCGCGCCGGTCCTGGTCGCGGTCGACGCCCCGCGCCGGCCGGCCGAGCCGGGTCAGCGGTCACGCGCGTGTGAACGAGAGTTCGTCCGGGCGGGCATCTGCGCGCTCCGGTTCACCCCTGACCTCCGGGAGCTGAGGAAGAACCCGTTCCACGAGTGGGTGGTCATGGGACTCGCGCTCTACCGGGCGCTCGATCGCTCCGGCCTCTCCGCGGTCGAGTGCTTTCCGACGGCCGCGTGGACCGTGTGGGGTGGTCCACGCGGGAGAACGCCGCGGACCGCCTGGTCGGCGCGAATTCTCGATCGGCTGCAGCTCTCGGGCGCGCCACGGCGGCTCGGACAGGATGGGCGGGACGCGATCGGTGCGGCGCTGACGGCGCAACTCCACTGGATGGGTGAGACCCAGCGCTTCGGCGAGATTGCGATCCCGCGGCTCGGCATCCGGCCCCGACCCGAACGCGGGAGCCAGACAGCGGCCCGCGAGAGCCTCGGGGGGCGAGGGGCGTGGAGGCGCAAGACGCTATACCCAATTCGATGACCTGGAGTGCGAGCGCCGCCCTTCCGACGTCATGATTTCTCGTGCCTGCTTCACTTCGAGAGTGACCCAACTTGCTATTGCGTCGTGAGCCCTGGATCCCCTCCCCGCCCAGGCAGTTGGAGAGGGCCAGGTTTCCCGACCGCCTGCGCGGGCCCTCTCCCGGTCCGCCCCCGACG